>CAYUHW010000009.1:0-16265 GCA_964444605.1 uncultured Christensenella sp.
GCCCAGGCGGCGGAATTCGTCCGCCAGAAGCCTCTTGGGCTGGACGAGCCCGTGGAGCAGGAGGGGAACAACCTTTCCGGCGGGCAGAAGCAGCGGCTGACCATTGCAAGAGCCCTGCTTACCGGGGCGGATATCCTCATTTTGGATGACTCCGCCTCCGCCTTGGACTACGCTACCGACGCCGCTTTGCGCAAGGCCCTTCGCACCCTGCCCCGGCAGAAAACTTTGTTCATTGTCAGCCAGCGGACGGGTTCCATTGCCCACGCCGACAGGATTCTGGTGCTGGACGAGGGTCGGCTTGCGGGCTGCGGCACCCACGAGGAGCTGCTGACCTCCTGCCCGGTGTACAGGGAAATTTACGACAGCCAGTTTAAAAAGGAGGAGGCCTGAGCCATGAAGAAAAACTCTTTCGGTTCCCTCAAACGGGTGCTGCCTCTGCTTAAGCCCTACCGCCTTCTGGTGCTGGGAACGGTGCTGTGCGCCCTTGTGTATGTGGCGGGCACCCTGCTGATTCCCATTCTCTCCGGCAACGCCATTGACTATATGCTGGGGGAGGGGCAGGTGGAGATGAAGCCCATTCTGCAATCTGCCCTCCTGATTGCCCTGATTGCCGCCCTTTCTGCCCTGTGCCAGCATTTGCTGGCCTTGTGCAACAACAAGGTCACCGTCTATGTGTGCAGGGATCTTCGCAGCCGCATGAACGAAAAGCTCCACCGCCTGCCCTTGTCCTATTTGGACGCCCATCCTCTTGGGGACCTGGTCAGCCGCATGGTGTCCGACGTGGACACCTTTGCCGACGGTCTGCTCATGGGCTTTACCCAGCTTTTTTCCGGGGTGCTGACCATTGCCTCCGTGCTGGGGATTATGATATACCTGAACCCCCTCATCGCCCTGACCGTGGTGGTGCTGACCCCCTTGTCCATCTTTGTGGCCCGGTTTATCACCACCCGCACCCACCGCTTTTTCCGGGAGCAGGCCGTAGTGCGGGGAGAGCAGACCGCTCTGGTCAACGAGCTTATGGGGGGACAGCGGGTGGTCAAAGCCTTCGGCCATGAGGAAAAGAGCCGTCAGGAGTTTGCCGAGGTCAACGAAAGACTGCGGAAAGCCTCCCTGTACGCCACCTTTTTCTCCAGCCTGACCAACCCCTCCACCCGTCTGGTAAACAACATCGTGTACGCCGTGGTCACCCTCATCAGCGCTCTTACCGCCCTTGGAGGGGGACTGTCCGTGGGGCAGCTCAGCATTTTTCTCAGCTATGCCAGCCAGTACGCCAAGCCCTTTAACGAAATCAGCGGAGTCGTTACCGAACTGCAGAACGCCTTGACCTGTTTGGAGCGCATCTATGCTCTGTTGGAGGAAGAGGATCAGGTACCCGAGCAGGTGCCTGCCCAAAGCCCCCTTCCCCAAGGAAAGGTGGAGATGGAGGGAGTGTGCTTTTGCTATGTGCCGGAGCGGCCCCTTATTGAAAATTTGAACCTCCGTGTGGAGCCCGGCCAGCGCATTGCCATCGTGGGCCCCACGGGATGCGGAAAGACCACCCTTATCAACCTGCTCATGCGCTTCTATGATGTAAACGAGGGCAGCATTCGGGTGGACGGAGCGGACATCCGCTCCATGGCCAGAAAGGATCTGCGCAGCCGCTACGGCATGGTGCTTCAGGACACCTGGCTGTGTACGGGCACCGTGCGGGAGAACATCGCCTACGGCTGTCCCGATGCTTCGGAGGAGGAGATCATCGCCGCCGCCAAGGCCGCCCACGCCCACGGCTTTATCCGCCGTCTGCCCCAGGGGTACGATACCATGCTGGCGGAAAACGGCAGCGGGCTTTCCGTAGGGGAAAAACAGCTTTTGTGCATCGCCCGGGCCATGCTCACCCGTCCCGCTATGCTGATTCTGGATGAGGCCACCAGCTCCATCGACACCCGCACGGAGCTGAAGATTCAGTCCGCCTTTGCGGCCATGATGAAGGGGCGCACCAGCTTTATCGTAGCCCACCGCCTGTCCACCATTCGGGAGGCGGATGTGATTCTGGTTATGAGGGACGGAAAGATTATCGAGCAGGGAAGCCACGAAAGCCTGCTGAAACAGCAGGGCTTCTACGCCGCTTTGTACAACAGCCAGTTCGCCGCCGTATAAATAAGAGAAGACAGAAGCAGGAGGAGCATCCATGGGAAAATATGTGATTCGCCGCAGCGGAAAGGGCATACGCTTTTTACTCAAGGCCGCCAACGGGGAGATCATCGGTCAGAGCGAAGGGTATTCCTCCGTGGCCGTGTGCAAAAAGGGGCTGGAAAGCGTCCGCCGCAATGCACCCGGGGCGGGGCTGGCGGATCTCACCCGTGAGGAAAGTCCCTCCTGCCATAACCCCCGGTTCGAAATGTACAGGGACAAGGCCGGGGAGTACCGCTTCCGTCTGCGGGCCCGGAACGGGAAGATTATCCTTACGGGGGAGGGGTACAAGCAGCGGGCAGGGTGCCTGAACGGCATTGCCAGCGTGCAGAAAAACGCCCGAAGTCCTCTGGGGGAGGAGCAATAGATGCTGTATCTAAAGCCTTTGAATGCAGAGGACGGGGAAAAGGAGTATGCCTTTTTCCAGACACTGCCTCCCGAAAACGGGTTTATGAACCCCTTTTACGGCATTTCCTACGATGCCTTTTTGGCCCGTCTGCCGGAGTATCTGGCCTATGCAAGGGGAGAAAACCTGTCCCCGGGGCGGGTGGCCTCCACCACCGCCCTTTTGTGGGAGGAAAATGAGATTGTGGGCATGTTCAGCCTGCGGCACTATCTAAATGAGGCCTTGCGGGCAGGGGCGGGACACATAGGCTGCGCCATCCGCCCGGATTTGCGGGGGCGGGGGTATGCTAAAGCCGGCCTGAAGCTGGCCATGGAGTATCTGCGGGGACTGCCGGACTTTGACGGGGAGGAGATTCACCTGTCCTGCAACAAGGACAATACTCCCTCCCTGAAGACCATGCTGGCCTGCGGGGGCTACATCCACCACACGGGTCCCGGACGGTACTTCGTACGGATTCCGTGAGGGGGCGGCGGGTTCGCAGGGCGAACCCTTTGCAAAAGCGGGGGGAGCAAAATGCTCCCCCGCTTTTGCAAAGAGAAGGGCTTTGCCCTTCCGCCGCCCCCCGTCCCCGAAAATGTCGCAAACTTGTAAAATCTTCCCAAAAGGCAGGTTTGTACACAAAAAAGTTACACACAGAGCCAACATCTATGATACAATACAATTACCATCAAACTGCCTCACTATGAGAGACGGATGGAGAGGAGGAAGAATATGAAGAAACGCTTTATTGCATGGCTTCTGTGTCTGTGCATGCTTTTCACGCTGATTCCCGCTGCGGCTTTTGGGGAGGAGGAAGTACCCCCGGCGGCAGAGGAGGAGTCTGCGTCCGCACCGGCAAAAGAGCCTGCAGAGAAGCCCGCGGAAGAGCCTGTCGAGGCGCCTGTGGAGCCTTTGGCCGTTACCTCCGGAGAGTTCTGGAAGGTGGAGGAGAACACCCTGACCATTACGGGAGAGATGGTGTACTCCGGCGACGCCCCCTGGCTGGAGCTGAAGGACAGCATTGGCAGCGTGATCATTGCAGAGGGCGTGACCGCCATCCCCGAAAAGGCTTTTGCTGATCTTTCCAATTGCATTAAGGTGCGGATTCCTGCCTCTGTGGTTTCCATTGGGGACGACGCATTTTTGAACATGGGCAAGGCGGCGGCGGCCTATTGGGTGCGGCTGTTTACGGGATACACCCAGGCGCAAACCGAGGGCTGGACCGTGGCGGATTACGAGAAGTACGGTCTTGTATATACCAGAACCACCCTTGCCTATGAGCACTATGACGAAAACAAGCATTCCTATACCCATGAGTTTACCCGGGAATCCACCTGCGACGTCCAGGGATTTATTGGGAAGGAATGCTGCTGCGGAGACTTCATTACGGTGGATACGCTGCCTCTGAAGGATCATACTCCCGAGACCATTCCCGCCGTGCCTGCCACCTGTACGGAAAAGGGCAAGACGGAGGGCAGCAAGTGCTCCGCCTGCGGCACCGTGCTGGTAGAGCCCAAGGTTACGGACTTAGCCGACCACACCCCTGTGGACGTGCCTGCTCAGGAGCCTACGGATTTAACCGACGGATACAAGGCGGGCAGCAAGTGCTCCGTCTGCGGAATAATCCTCTCCGGCTGTGAGACCGTAAGCAGCCCCTCCATCGCCCAGCGGGGCACCTTGGATACGGACAAGGGCAAGGACAAGGCTTCCTGGATTATCAACCGGGACGGCGTTCTGTATGTCACCGGAACGGGCGCCATTACGAAAATACATCCTTGGAGCGCCTATCGGGACAACATCACCAAGGTCATTATAGCCGAAGGCATCACGGGGCTGCCCGATGAAGCCTTCCGCAAGTTTAAAAACTGCGACACCGTCTGCCTCCCTGCCTCTGTCGTCACCATCGGAGACGGCGCCTTTAAAGAAATCGGCTCCGCCAAGGAGGAGGATGGCGGCCATGCGGTGCTGTATACCGCCTATACCAAGGAGCAGGTGGAAAAGTGGGACAGCAAGGAGCGGGAGCGGCTGGCTCTGCCCGAAAAAGCCCTTGTGGTCTATGACCACTACGATCCCGATACCCACACCCACTGGAGCGATCCCGTTATCTATACCAGCTGTAAGGAGCCCGGAAGAAAGGAACGGTTCTGCCTGTGCGGTGCGGTGGAAGTGCTGGAGACCTATCCTCCCCTGCCCCACACTTTGGAGACTTTGCCGGGCAAGGCGGCCACCTGCTTGGAAAAGGGCTTGACCGAAGGGGAAAAATGCACCGTCTGCGGCACCGTCACCAAGGAGCAGGTGGAGATTGAAGCATTGCCCCACATCGTTGTGGTGGTAAAGGAAAAGCTGCCCACCCCCACGGAGGACGGACATGCGGCGGGCACCAAGTGCTCCGTCTGCGGCACGGTGCTTACCGGCTGTGAAGTGCTTGAGGCCACCAGCATCGCTTACTCCGGGGTCGTGCTCACCGACGAGGGCAATGCCCAGTGGACTCTGTATGAAAACGGCCTGCTGACCATCACCGAGGGCAAGGGCAACGTAAAGGAAGCCCCCTGGCTGTCCTATGAGAGCAAGGTACACATTAAGACCGTGGTGGTTTGCGACGGCATCACCGGTTTGCTGAAGGGCGCCTTTAAGGACTGCAATCGGCTGACCACCGTTTCTTTGCCCCAGACCCTGACCACCGTAGGTGCAGAAGCCTTCTACGGCTGTGATCAGATTGAAGAGATATACCTGCCCAACGTTACCTCCATGGGCGACAGCGCATTTTATAAGTGCTCCAAGCTGGAGAAGCTGACTCTGGGCAAGAACCTGAAGACCATCGGCAACAGCGCCTTCTACTATTGCAAGGCACTGAAAACAGTCAGCCTTCCCGAGAGCCTGGAGACCATTGGAGAGTACGCCTTCCAAAAGTGCACCCAACTCGCCTCCATCTCCATTCCCAACAGCGTAAAGAGCATGGGCAAGGGCGCCTTTATGGGCTGTACCGAGTTGGCTGCCGTGTCCGTGGGCACGGGGCTGGCCCAGATTAAGGAAGAGGTGTTCTCAGGGGACAAGCACATAAAGACCGTTACTTTGCACAACTCCCTTACCGTGGTGCGGGACGGTGCCTTTACGGGCTGTACCGGTCTGGAGACCGTCCGCTACTACGGCACGGAAGCCCAGTGGAAGGACATGCTCATCGGTCTAAACAACGAGCCGCTTACCGGCGCCTCCATTATCTACCTGTATAAGGAAACCACCCCCGGAAAGGTCACGCTGGATCTTACCGGCACGGGGCTGGAAGGAAAGACCGTATATATCGACGGCATTGCTTACACAGGCGAGGACCGTATCAAGGGAGAGAAGGTCTCCGTCACTTTATCCGGAAGCAGTGCTAAATCGGCCGTGATTTACACTTGGAACAAAGTGGGCGATGATGTAGATCCCCACGAAAAGTACCCCACCGCCATGTATGTGTGGGTACTGCATCAGGAGGACGGAGTGTATGTATCCACCCGCATGAGCGCTTTGGACAACATCCTCTCCTACGCAGGCTCCTCCATCCGCATTACCGGCAAGAAGGGCATCCGCATGATTACCGCCGTGCCCAAGGACGCCAAGACCTCTTTGACGGGGAGCAAGGGCTACCAAGGCTATACCCTGCTGGAGTACGGCACCATAGTAGCTTGGGCAGAGGATCTCAAGGGGGACGATCTGGTGCTGAGTACCCCCAACGTCAAGGGCGGGCAGGCCTACAGCAAGGCGGACAACAAGGATGCCGTGTATAAAAAGACCGGGTCTCAGGTGCAGTACACCAACGTGCTGGTGGGCTTGACCGATGAGAACTGCAAGCCCGATTTGGTCATGCGCCCCTACATGATTCTCAAGGACGCTTCCGGGCGGGAAATCACCCTGTACGGCGGCCCCGTGCAGAGGAGCATCGGCTTCATTGCCTATCAGAACCGGGCGGCCTTTAAGAGCGGCACCCCTTCCTATGAGTATATCTGGAGCATCATCCATGCGGTGTACGGCGATAAATACGACACCGAATACCAGCGCTAAGGAGGCTTTCCCATGAAAAGAATTTCTCTGATTCTGCTGTGCGCCCTGCTTCTGTTGGCACTGGGCTGCGGCAATGAAAACAAAGAGCCCGATCCCACCCAAGCCCCCGCCCAGGCGCCTACCCAGGCACCTACGGAAGTGCCCGTGGTGACCCAGGCGCCTACGGAACCCCCCACACCCGAACCCACGGAGGTACCGACTCCCGAGCCCACGGCTACCCCTGAGCCCACCGCCGAGCCTACGCCCACACCGACTCCCGCTCCCTCCGGAGACCCTGCCGTGCTGAAGGCCGACAACATCGGCTTGCTGGCAGGCACCGCCAAGGAAGGGGACGTGCTGGAAATCCTCGGAGAGGAAGGGGACTACTACCTCGTCAATCTGGACGGGGAAACCGCCTTCATCTATAAGAAGATGGTGAAGCTGGAGGGCGAGGCCGCTTTTAACGAGTGGAAGGGCTATGCCCAAAAGGGCGCCGTAGTCAACGATTCTCCCTACATGGACGGGAAAAATCTGAAGACCCTCAGCCGCAACGCCGGCGTGATTGTAAAGGCAGACCTGGGGGATGTTCTTCTGGTGGAAGCCGGAGGCAAAACCGGCTATATGCACCTGCGGGACGTAAGCAAGAGCAAGATTAAGTCTTCCGGCTCTTCCTCCTCCGGCGGTTCTTCCGGCGGCGGCTCTACGGGAAATGACGGAGACGACATCGAGCTTTCCAACCGGGGCACCCTGGGGGGCATCGTCCGCCTGAGCAGCACCTCCAAGTATCCTACTTCGGGTACCGTGCTGGTTGAGGGAGCGGAGCTGTACTACTGCATTATGAGCAGCGGCCAGCCTTTGACGGTTCTCCCCGCCGACGGCGAAAATAAGGGCATGAAGGCCGTGCTGTACAACGGCTATGTAGGTGCCGTGCCCGAGGAGCTGGTGCGCATGGACAGCGACAAGCCCTTTGAACAGTGGACGGGCTACGCCAAGGCCGATGCCAAGGCCTACGAAACCTATCGGAAGCTGGGGGACGTGAAGGAACTGGACAAGAACACGGAAATCACCGTGACGGATCAGATCGGCAAGCTGTACGTGGTGAAGATTGGCGGCAAGACCTACTTCATGGAGGGAGACGACATCAGCAAGACCAAGCTCAAGTCCTCTTCTAAGGGAAGCGGCGGCTCTTCTTCCGGCGGCGGAGACGAGTGGACGGATCCCGTACTCTAAGGCATAAACAAAAGCAAACCGCTCCGAGGGCAGCCTTCGGGGCGGTTTTTGTCTAAAGAATTTCCATTGTGTTCACACGGGGCGAACCCCTGTGTGCTATAATAAGCAGGCAACTTTTCATCCCGGGAGGGGACACCAATGAAGACCGTAGGCATTCTGGGGGGCATGGGCCCGCTGGCCACCGCCGATTTATATACCAAAATCATTTTGGCCACCGCCGCCGCAGGGGACGGGGAGCACGTGCCGCTGCTGATCAGCAGCCGCCCCGATATTCCCGATAGAGCCGCCTCCATTGACGGACGGGGAGAAAGCGCCCTGCCCGCTTTAAAGGCGGAAGCAAAGCGCTTGGAACAGGCGGGGGCTCAGGGCTTGTGCCTGGGGTGCAACACCGCCCATTATTACTTTGACGACATACAAAAGGCCGTCTCCGTGCCTCTTTTGCACATGCCCCGTTTGACGGCGGCCTTCTGCAGGGAACAGGGTATCGAAAAAGCCCTGCTGCTGGCAGCCCCGGGAACCTATCGGGCGGGCATTTACGAGCAGGCCTTTGAGGGAACGGGGATAACCTTGGTGCGCCCCGAGGAGAAGGTGCAGAGGCTGACGGCCCGGTGCATCTATGAAGGCATTAAGGGGGGCAGGCGGGATTTTGACCCCCAAGAACTGCGCAAAGAGCTGGAAAGTGTCTCCTTGCCCGTGATTTTGGGCTGTACGGAACTGCCCATTGCCTTTGACTGGTACCGCTTGCCGGGGGACACCATCGACCCCGGGGCCATTTTAGCCAGGGAAGTGGTGCGCTTTGCCGGGGGCGTGTGCAGATAAGCCAATAGGGAGAAGAACTGCCGTATGAAAAGCAGGATAGTGGACGGGGAAATTAAGCTGGTGGGGTACTATCCCAGTTACAAGACCGCTTTAGCTTGGTATCAGGATGCAGAGCTGTGCAAACAGGTGGACAACCGAGAGACCGTGTACGATCTGGACTTGCTCAAAAGGATGTACCGATACTTAAACAAGCACGGCGACCTGTTCTATATTAAATACAAAAACAGATTGTGCGGAGACGTTTGCCTGCAGTTTGACGGAGAGGTGAATATTGTCATCGCCAAGCCCTTTCAAAATAAGCATATCGGAAGACGGGTTATGGACGAAATCATTCTCCTGGCGAAAGAAAAGGGTATCCCGGAACTGCATGCCGAAATTTATGCCTTTAACCGCCGGTCCCAAGCCATGTTTCAAAGGGTCGGCTTTGTCAAAATAGGGGACGAACGGTATACGCTTTGCCTATAGCCCGGGCTTTTTGAGCAAGCCTCAACAGGCGGTACTCTGAAAGCTGATAATCAAAACGAACACCCTGCAGGGCACCAAAGACTTGCAGGGTGTTTTCTTTCAAAAGGCTATGGGACTGTAATCTTCACGGCGGTGACGGAATAAGAGGAATCATTCCTCCGAAACATGCCGTCCGATGTACAGGATATCGTTGATGAGCCGATCGCCGCTGGGCTGATTGATGAGTTCGTGGTTCCAGGAAAGGCGGGCGGTGGCGCCGCCGTCCAGATTGATGGCGGCGGTGCAGCCAAGACTCTTCATAAGCCGGGAGAGCTCCGCCATGGTCAGCCCCTTGGAGTAGGAGCCCCCTCGGCCGTCCACCTGCACAAAGCAGTAGTGTCCCGGCTCAAAGTAGCCGAAGGCCGCCCGGGGGTTGCTTCTGGTGACGCGGGAATTGAACTTGGTCTTTGTCTCCCCCTCTGCCGTCAAAAGGGAGGGGCCGAAGCACCAGCACTGCCACGGGTTTTTGGAGAGGATCTGCTCCTTGGGCACATGCTTGGCTTCGTAGCAGACAAAGGTGCCGTCCCGGTACAAAACCCCCACGTCCCGGGTATCGTCCAGCTTGGAGCGCAGTACCTCCCCGTTGCGGATGACCAGCCCCGTAGTGCGCCAGGCGGCAAAATCTCCGGAGATGGCAACAACGGCGTCAACATCCTGGGAGATTTCCTCCAGCTCCAGCAGGCTGTTGCTGCGGAAGCGGTTGTTGGCCAGAGCGGTTTTCAAAAGCTCCGCATCCTGCAGGTAGATATCCACTACGAAGTAGGTTACGGGCTTGCCGAAGGTTTCCGTATCATAGACCTCCCGCCAGGTGCAGACCGTGGTGGGGCTGGAGTAGGAGGTGTCGGTATAGACCTCCTCCTCCGTGAACAGCTCCTCGTATTTATGCCCCAAAAGCCCCAAAGGCTTAGGCGTGGGGGGCAGGGTGGGGAGGGCCGTAGGCAGAGGGGTAGGCGTAGGGGCAGGGGTAGCCGACGCCGCTGCAAAGACCTCTTGAGAAGGGGTAGGCGTTAGGGTCAGGATGCCGTCCTGTGTATTGCTTTTTCTTTGACAGCCCCACAGCAGGCACATGGCCAGCAGGCAGGCCGCAAGAAGATACCGTTTGCGCAAAAATAAAAACTCCTGAAAGTTACTACCCATATCATGCCATAAAAGTATTGGTAAAGAAAGACCAAAGTGTAAATAATCCGTAACAATGCAAAGGACGGAGGCAATAGAGGAAGCAGATTCATTTTCCGCCTCTCACCTGCAGGCTTTTTCTTTACAGCAAGGGGAAATTCGTGTATAATCGGATAGACTATGGAGGCAGTATGAAGCGAGTTTTAGGAAGCATCCGCCGCGCAGACGAGCGGTATCATTTAATAGAAGACGGAGACAAAATCTGCATCGGCGTGTCCGGAGGGAAAGATTCCCTGCTGCTCATGGAGGCCATGAAGCTCTATCAGCACTTTTCAAGAACCAAGTTCGAGGTCTGTGCCGTGACATTGGACATCGGCCTTGTGGAGCAGGACTGGTCCAAAGTGGAAGACTTTGCCAAGAAAATCGGCATAGACTATACCATTCTCAAAACGGACATCGGGGACGTGGTCTTCAACATCCGCAACGAGAAGAACCCCTGCGCTCTGTGCGCCAAGCTCCGCCGGGGGGCGCTGAACAACGCCGCCAAGGACATGGGCTGCAACAAGGTGGCTCTGGGGCACAATCGGGAGGACGTGATTGAGACCTTCCTTATGAGCATGCTCTATGAGGGGCGGATCAACACCTTCGGCCCCATTACGTATCTAAGCCGCTCAGACATCTCCCTGATTCGCCCCCTGGTCTTTTTGCCGGAGAAGTATGCCTTGTCCGTGGCGAGGAATCGGGAACTGCCCATCCAGAAGGCCAACTGTCCCGCCGCCGGCCACACCAAGCGGGAGGAAGCCAAGGAACTGATTCAGTATCTGTCCAAATTCGTTCCGGACGTGGAGACCAAGATGATCCACGCCATTGCCAATACGGAGAAATACGGTCTGTGGGATCGCCTGCGCCTGCGCTACGATCATCCCCTCTTTGAGGGCGTGCCGGGACCGAAAAATATGCCTCAGGGAGAATCTGCCCATGATGATGAACTTTGACGCCCTGCGCACCTGGGAGGAGGTCAACCTCAACGCACTGGTGCACAACTTTGAAGCCGCCCGCCGGCACATTCCCCAAGGGGTGCAGATGGCGGCAGTCATCAAGGCCGACGGCTACGGCCACGGGGCGGTGCGTATTGCACGGGAGCTGACGGGAAAGGCAGACCGCTTTGCCGTGGCTACCACCGACGAGGCGGTGCAATTAAGGGAGGCGGGCATCCGCACCCCCATTTTCCTTTTGTCCCCTACGCCGGAAGCCTGCTTTTTTGAGCTTTTGCGCTATGACATAGAGGCCACCGTGGCCTCCGTCTCCGAAGCTGAGGCCATCTGCTCCTATGCGGCCGGGCGGGGAAAGGAAGCATCCTTACACATTGCCGTAGACACGGGCATGGGGCGGCTGGGACTGCCCTATGAGACGGCGGCGGAGGATATCGCCCGCATTGCCGCCTTGCCCGGAGGGCACTTGGTGGGTCTGTTCTCCCACTTTGCCGCCGCAGACACCTTGGACACCGCCTATGCGGATTTGCAGGCTGAACGCTTTTTTAAGGTAACCGAGGAGGTCAGCCGCCGAGGCATCTCTATCCCCCTGCGGCACATCTCCAACAGCGCCGCCCTTATGGGACGGGGAGATTACTACGACATGGTGCGCCAGGGGGTGATTCTCTACGGACTCATGCCCTCTTCCGAGGTGGATATGCAGGCCATCGACCCCTTGGAGCCGGTTATGAGCCTGAAGACCCATGTGACCTTTATTAAAACCGTGCCTGCGGGGACGCCCATCAGCTACGGCATGACCTATGTTACCCCCAAGCCCATGCGCATTGCCACCTTGGCCATCGGCTATGCCGACGGGTTCCCAAGGGGGCTGTCCAACAAAGGCTATGTGCTTTTGCACGGGCAAAAGGCACCGGTGGTGGGACGGGTGTGCATGGATCAGGTTATGGTGGATGTGACGGACATTCCCGAAGCACGGGAGTGGGACGTGGCCACCATCATCGGGCGGGAAGGGGAGCTTACCATTACCGCCGACGATATCGCCGCCATGACCGGCACCATCGGGTATGAAATTGTGTGCCTCATTGCCCCCCGTGTGCCTCGGGTATATATCAAAAACGGACAGGTGGACAGCGTCCACCGCCTGATCTAATTCACATAAAAGGCGTAAAAAGTCCCAAGTGCGGGACTTTTTGCTTATGATTAACCGCTTGGAAAGGAGGCAAATATGGCCGGAATTCTGCTGGTGGAGGACGATAGAAAAATCGTCAGTCTGCTGAAAGAGTTTTTGGAAGGGGAGGGTCTGCAGATTATGGCCGCCTCGGGAGAGAAAGAAGCCCTGTCTTTGCTGGAGAGCCGTCCCTTTGATTTGGTTCTGCTGGATATTGCTTTGGAGGAGGGCAACGGCTTTGACGCCTGCAGGGAGATAAAAAAGCGGCGGGACATCCCCGTCTTTTTCCTCACCGCCTCCGGGGACGAAAACAGCACCGTGGCAGGACTGGACATGGGGGCGGATGACTACATCGCCAAGCCCTTCCGCCCAAGGGAACTGCTCTCCCGCATCCGCAGTGCCCTGCGGCGAAGCGGAGCGGATACCAGCATTCTGCGGCTGGGGGATTTGACCTTGGATACCAACCGCAGCCTCGTATACAAGGGGGAGGAACTGCTGCCGCTGAGCGCCTTGGAGTACCGTATGCTGTTGCTGTTTGCGGGGAATCGGGGGAAACTGCTGTCCCGCAACCGCCTTTTGGAGGAGCTGTGGGACATGGGCGGCGAGTTTGTCAACGACAACACCCTGAGCGTGTGCATCCGTCGGTTGCGGGAGAAGATTGAGGAGGACCCTGCCAACCCTGTTATCATCCGCACCGTGCGGGGACTTGGATACAGGGCGGAGTAAAGTATGCTGCGTAACGGAGAATTAAAAAAGGAACTGGGCATATATGTGCTTTTGTCCTGTGCTTTGGGAGCGGGGCTGTATTTTGTGACCCCTTTGGCGGGGCTCATCGGGCTTTTGGGGGGACTTATCTTTACGGGGCTGTATCTGCTTTTTGCCAAAAGGCGGTATAAAGCCATGGCGGCCCTGAGCCGTACCCTGGACGAGATTCTTCACGGGCAAAAGCAGCTCTATACGGAGGAAAGCCGAGAGGGAGAGCTGGCCATTCTCACCTCCCAGATTGGGAAAATGACCCGCAGGCTCAAGGAACAGGCGGACTCTCTGCAGGAGGAAAAGGCCTTTTTAAGCCGCTCCATGGCGGACATCTCCCACCAACTGCGCACGCCCCTGACCAGTTTGCATTTGACCGTCTCCATGCTGGGGCGGGAGGACATCCCCGAAGAGCGGCGGAGGGCCCTGCTTCGGGAGGTTAAGACCTCCCTTAGCCGCATGGAGTGGCTTATAGACACCATGCTGAAAATGGCCAAGCTGGAGGCGGACACCGTGCCCTTCGTGAAGGCGGAGACGCCTTTAAAGACCCTCATAGACAAAGCGGCCGCACCCCTGCTCATTCCCATGGAGCTGCAAGGGGTGCAATTGCATATTGACTGCGGGGAGGAGACCTTTTTGGGGGATTTGCGCTGGAGTGCCGAGGCTTTGGGCAACGTGCTGAAAAACTGTATGGAGCACACCCCTGCGGAAGGCGAGATTTGGGTGACGGGGAAAAAGACCCCCTTGTTTACGGAGATCATCGTGCGGGACTCCGGGACGGGGTTTGCAAAAGAGGACATCCCTCACCTTTTTGAACGCTTTTATCGGGGGAAAAACGCCGGGGAGCAGAGCATCGGCATCGGGCTGGCTCTTTCCCGCATGGTCATGAGCCGCCAGAACGGCACCATCGCCGCCGCCAACGCCAAGGAAGGGGGCGCTCTGTTTACCCTGCGGTTCTATACGTCTGTGGTGTAAGGGGGAGCCAAGAATTTATTCGGAGAGGGAAGGCGTGAAAAACCGGTTGCTTTAAAAAACTTTTCCCCTGTCACGAAGCTGTCATCTTCCTTTGGTACAGTGGTGGGGTAAGCTGATAAAAGACCCAAAGGAGACAGAACTATGGAAATAATCCGTGTAGAACACCTGAGCAAGGTGTACGGCAAGGGAAACAATCAGGTAAAAGCCGTCAATGACGTGTCCTTTTCCGTGGAGCAGGGGGAGTTTGTGGCCATCATCGGCCCTTCCGGCTCGGGAAAAAGCACCCTTTTGCATATGCTGGGCGGGGTGGACAGACCCACCTCCGGGAAGGTGTATGTAGGCGGGCAGGATGTGTATGCCCAAAACGAGGATCAGCTGGCCATCTTCCGCCGCAGGCAGGTGGGGCTGATCTACCAATTCTATAACCTTATTCCCGTGCTGAACGTGGTGGAAAACATGACCTTGCCCCTGCTCATGGACGGGCGGAAGGTCAACGAGGAGCGGCTTAAGGAACTGTTGGTTACGTTGGATCTGCAGAACCGCCAAAAGAATTTGCCCAACCAGCTTTCGGGCGGACAGCAGCAGCGGGTTTCCATCGGCAGAGCCCTTATGACCGCCCCTGCGGTGGTGCTGGCGGACGAGCCCACGGGGAATCTGGACAGCAAGAACAGCCAGGAGATTGTGGAACTGCTGAAGTTCTCCAACAAAAAGTATAACCAGACCCTGATTATCATCACCCACGATGAGCAGATTGCCCTGCAGGCCAAGCGCATCATTGCCATTGAGGACGGGCGCATCCTGCGGGACACCTCCCTGTAAGCGTAGGAGGGGTCTATGAACATATTCCATATCTATACCCGTCGGTGCCTGAAAAAGAATCGGGTGCGCACCATTGTCACCATCATCGGCATCATCTTGTCCATGACCATGCTGACGGCGGTGGTGGAGGGGGCCAACAGCGGCATGCAGTACTTGGCTCGGGCGGAGATAGCCCGCACGGGCTCCGGCCACGCCGTTTTTTTCGAGGTTCCGGCAGATAAAACCAAGGAAATTGCGCAAAACAAAGATATAGAGGATACCACCGTTTGGAGCCGGGTGGGCTGGGCGGAAATAGAGAACTCCAGCCTCTCCACGCCCTACCTGCTCATTGAGGACATGGGGTATAAAAACGGGGACAGCCTTATGCCCCTGCATCTGCTGGACGGGCGGCTGCCTGAGACGGAAGGGGAGATTTTGCTCCCTGCCAACCTGCTGCGCTATGGGGACGCCATAGAGACGGGGACGGTGCTGACTTTGCAGGTAGGCGATCGAATAGACCCTGAGGGCAATACCCTCGGTCAGCGGAGCATTGTGCAGGAGGGGGAGAGCCTTGTAAACACGGCGGAGAAAACCTACACCGTGGTGGGCATCTATGCGCGGCTGGACCCCTTTATTGAGCCCTATGACAGCGCCGGCTTCACCGCCTTTACCTGCGGCGGCGGGCAGGGGCCCTGCATGGTCTTCTTTACCTTGAAGCACCCCTCTCGGTTCTATGACTATATGCAGGAGGACTGCCCCTTTGACTATGACTTTTCCGCCCACAGCGAACTATTGAGCTTCTGCGGGGCCTTGCGGGGCGGGAGCCTGTCCAGAATGTTTACCTTCTTGATGGTCATTTTGCTGTTGATTGTGGCGGTGGGCAGCGTACTGCTGATTTACAATTCCTTCTCCATTTCCGTAGCCCAAAGAACCACCCAGTTCGGCATTCTCAAGTCCATGGGCGCCACCAAAAAGCAGATTCGGGGGAGCGTGCTCTATGAGGCATTGCTTCTAAGCTGTATCGCCATCCCCTTGGGGGCATTGGCAGGGTGCCTGGGCATTGGGGTAACCCTGTATCTTTTGCGGGATTCCTTCGGCTTTATTGCAGGAAGCACAAAGGTGCAGATGGGGCTGACGATTAGCTGGCCGGGGCTTGCCCTGTCGGCGGTGCTGTGTTTGCTGACCACCCTGATTTCCGCCTGGATTCCCGCCCGCCGTGCCCTGCAGGTGTCTCCCATGGAGGCCATCCGCTCCGTGCGGGAGGTGAAAATCCGCCCAGGAGAGGTGAAAACGGGGAAGCTGACCTACAGGCTCTTCGGCTTTGAAGGCATGCTGG
>CAYUHW010000010.1:0-15270 GCA_964444605.1 uncultured Christensenella sp.
TTATTGACCGCTTTAAGCGCATGCCCGACGATGCCATTCAGCCGGGCATGGACTACCAATGCATTCAGGAGGCCACGGAGCGGCTGATGACGGACGTGATGCTGCGGCTCAAGGCCATAAAGCCCGACGTCATGATTGAATTCCGCCAGCGGTACATCGGCCCCGGCATGCGGCGCTTCGGGAATATCTTCCGTGTTTCCGACTGCCCCAGCGACATCACCACCAACCGTGTGGGCATAACGGATTTGCGGCTGATCAGCGGCGGCACGGCGGTTCATTCCGACATGATTACCTGGCACGACGGAGAGACCACGGAGGATGCGGCCCTGCAGGTGCTCAATACCATTTTCGGCGTGACCCAGTTTTCCAAAGTCCCTCAGAACATGACCCCCGAGCACCGGGAGATGACGGCTTTCTGGCTGAATTTTGCCCGGGAGAACCGAAAGATTCTGCAGGAATCCGAATTTATTCCCTATGAGCCCCACTATTTGTATCCGGTCATCAAGGCCTGCAATGAGGAAAAGGAGATTATAGGCGTATATGCGGGGAACAAGATTCTGTATCCCGATTTAAATAAGCAGAGCCTCATCCTCAACGCCACCAAGCAGGGGCAGGTATTTGTCTCTCTTTCGGAGGAAGCCGATATAGAGGCAAAGGTTTTAGATTGCAGAGGTCGCCTTGTGCGGCAGGAACCCCTCCGTTTGGGCAAGGGAATTGCCGCCATAGAGGTGCCCAGGAGCGGATTGCTGGAACTGACGAAAATTGTGCAAACCGAAGACGAACATTGTACATAGTTTCTGCAAACCCAAAAATGTTATCATACTATTAACGAGATTGTGAGAGGGAACAAGATCATGGCTAAAAGCAAAACGAAAACAGCAGAGCCTATGAAACTGAACAACGCGCAGATTCACCGCAGAGCCAACTTTAGACGCAATCTGCCTTTGTTCATCATGCTGCTTGTACCGCTGGTGTACTATGCAATTTTCCACTACGGCCCCATGTTCGGCCTGGTGATGGCCTTCCAGAACTACCGTTTGAAGGACGGTTTGCTGGGCAGCGAGTGGGTAGGCTGGCTGAACTTTAAGATGATTTTCTCCACCCCCAACATGGTGAAGATTATCGGAAACACTCTGAAAATCGGTATTCTGACCGTATTCGTTTCCTTCCCCTTTCCTATTATTCTGGCGATCATGCTCAACGAAGTATCCAACAAGATCTTCAAAAAAATCAGCCAGACCATTTTGTATCTGCCTCACTTCTTTTCCTGGGTAATTCTGGGCGGCATCGTTATCATTTTCTTCTCCTTCAGAGGCCCCGTCAACACCCTGATTTCCACTTTGGGCTTTGAAAAAATAGGATTTTTAACGGAGTGGAACTCCTGGCTCACCGTATATTTGGGCACAGGTGTATGGAAGGAGATGGGCTATGACGCCATCATCTATCTGGCGGCGCTGACCAGCATCGATCCCAGCTACTACGAGGCCGCCAAGCTGGACGGCGCCAACAAGTGGCAGCAGATCACCCGCATTACCCTGCCCTGCCTGCTCCCCACCATCATCATGATGTTCATTCTGGCCGTGGGCAAGATTTCCAGCGTAGGCTTCGACAGAATCTATGTTATGTCCAACGGTGCCGTGGCGCAGATGACCAACGTTGTCTCTGTTTTCAACTACGACATGGGCATCCGCAAAGGCAACTACTCCATTTCCACCGCCCTTGGCCTGTTCGATTCCGTGCTGAGCCTGATTCTGGTGCTCTTCACCAACTGGCTGGCCAGAAAGAACGACAGCTCCCTGTTCTAAATCACGGGTAAGAGAGGAATGCATCATGAAGAAAACCTTGGATGAAAAAATAGTTTATGTGGTCGTACATGTAATTATCGTCCTCCTGTGCGCCCTGTGTCTGATTCCTGTTCTGTACTCTCTGGCCGCTTCTTTAAGCTCCGGCGCCGCCCTGGATGCAGGCAAGGTCTTCCTGTGGCCGGTAGACATTACCTTTGCGGCGTATAAAATGCTGCTGATGCGGAACAATCTGCTCCAGTATTTTTCCAACTCCGTGCTTTTGACCGTTGTGGGAACGGTTCTGAGCCTTACGGCCACCATTCTCTGCGCTTACCCTCTGTCCAAAAAGTATCTGTGGCAGAGACGGAAAATTGCCTTTATCGCCACCTTCACCATGCTCTTCGGCGGCGGCATGATCCCCACCTTCATGCTCATCCGAAATTTGCATCTGATCGACTCTTACTGGTCTATCTGGCTTACCGGCCTCATCAGCACCTATAACATGATGATCATGCGCTCCTCCTTTGAGGCCATTCCCGAGGAGTTGGCGGAGTCTGCCAGAATCGACGGGTGCGGCGAGTTCCGTCTGCTGACCCAAATCTATCTTCCCCTCTCCAAGGCCAATCTGGCCACGGAAACTCTGCTCTACGGCGTTGGCTATTGGAATATGTACCAGAAGGTCATGCTGTACATGCAGAATACCAAAAAGTACACCCTGCCCGTCTTCATCCAGCAGATGGTATTCAACCTTCAGCAGTTGGATTTGGACACGGTGGAAGCCATCTCCATGGGTGCAAGCGACATCGTTTCCGAGTCGGTAAAATCCGCCGGTGTTGTGGTGCTGATTGTGCCTATGCTGCTGGTGTACCCGTTCTTGCAGAAGTACTTTGTTAAGGGCGTAACCCTCGGCGCTGTCAAGGGTTAACCATATACCTATCCATGTAGGAGGAAAAGAAATGAAGCGTACTATCAGAATGTTGGCTTTGCTTCTGGTTCTGGCCATGTCCTTCTCCGTAATCGCCGGCTGCAGCAACAGCAGCAGCGATAACAAGAGCCAGGCTACCAATGCACCCAGCACCAATACCAACACCCAGCCCGGCGATGCTTCTGAGCCCAGCCAGCCCAGCGAGCCCGAAGGCGACGGCAAGGTAAAGGGCAGCATCACTGTCATGACCTATGACCGCGGCAACATGCCCACTTCCGAAGGCACTCTCAACGACAACCGTTGGACCACCTGGATTCGTGAGAATGCCCCCGTTGAGGAGATCAACTGGATTGCCATTCCCAAGGCCGAAGCTCCCGAGACCATGAGCGCTCAGTTCGCCGGCGGCACTGCCCCCGACCTGCTGCCCAACTATGAGTCCCTGCTTCCCTTTGCTCAGAACGGCATGTGCATGGAGATCACCGATGAAATGCTGGCCAAGATGCCCAACTACTCCGCCATGCTGGAAGCCTACCCCATGATGGAGAAGTCCAGCTCCGTGGACGGCAAGCGTCTGTTCTTCTGCAAGTTCTCCAACATCCTCCCCAACCACACCGTCGTAATCCGTCAGGACTGGCTGGACAATCTGGGCCTCGATCTGCCTGAGACTCCCGAAGACCTGTACAACATCATCTATGCCTTCACCTACAGCGATCCCGACGGCAACGGCGTGAACGATACCTGGGGCATCAACCTGACCACCGACGCTCAGCGTGTGCTGGCTCATATGTTCGGCTTCGGCAATCCCTGCAAGTATGACTTCGACGAGAACGGCGAGCTCTACTATGTATGGGATCGTATCGAGTCCTGGCTGGGCTTTGTGAAGCAGATCGTTGACAACAAGTGCGTCAACCCCGACTTCGTTACCATGAAGGGCGACGACGACCAGGCCGACTTCCTCTCCGGCAAGATCGGTATCTACTGCTCCGGCCGTTTCTGCAACGCCAGCCGTCTGACCCTGTTCCGCAACTTCAAGACCAACTTCCCCGATGCCACTCTGAACACCTTCGCTCTGCCCGAGACTCAGTACGGTAAGTTCACCTGCTACCTCAACGGCGGTTCTTCCAACGTTGGCTTCATCAATGCCGATTTGGATCCTGAGAAGCTGGACGCTGTCCTGGCCTTCTCCGACTGGCTGTATGACCCCGAAGTCTCCGAGTACCTGTTCTACGGTGCTGACGGCGACTACTACAAGAAGGACGAGTACGGCACCTACGCCATCGTCGACCAGGAGAGGATGGATACCGAGTTCACCTATGCATCCGACTACTCCATCATGAAGAACGAGCTGCTGTACGGCAGTGAAGAGAACATCGACGTTCATGCCAACGACTGGTACAACCAGTACCTGACCTCTGACGATCCCATCCTGTGGGAGTTCGGCGATCTGTACTACAAGATGTGCGTTATCGCCAACGAACCCGGCGTCAACGATCCCAGAAAGTGGCTGAACGACGGCCTTCCCCAGCTGGACACCGCTCTGTCCCTGATCAACACCGCTGACACCGAAGTCAACAACATCCTCAAGGCTGCCATCTCCAACTCCAGCATCACCGCCGCTCAGGCTGTTCAGGATGCTAAGGACGCTTGGTACAATGCCGGCGGTCAGCAGGTTGACGATTACTACAAGGAATACTACAAGACCGCAGGCGATTCCGCTCTGCTGGCCAGCGACTTCACCAACGCCAAGTCCATGCCTGTCATGACTGAAGCCGCCAAGAAGAATTCCAAGCTGTTCAACTAAAAACAATTTCAAATCCATGTGATTTGAAGAGTATGGATTCATGAGCAAATGTGGCCATTTCTTCGGAAGTGGCCACATTTTTCAAACCTCTCGGCAGCCAAAAAGTTGTGCCGCCGGGCAGGATATGGTATGATAAGAATATAAAAAATTCCTCGGCGGCGGAAAGGATATCCTTTCCGTATGTTCTCTTTAACAAGAGAACATACCATCCATAGACTGTACTGCAAATTGTTTGTAAACGGGAGTGTCTCCATATGTATCGGGTTGTTGTTGTTGACGATGAAATCTGGTCGGTCATCGGCCTGAAGAAAATTCTGCAGGAGGACAGCCAGAGGTTCGAACTGGTGTATGAAACCACGGATTCTCTGGATGCCTTGGAGCAGATTTGTTTATTGCGCCCGGACGTTGTGTTTACAGATGTGAGAATGCCGGAGATGTCCGGTATCGACTTGATGCGGGAGGTAAAAAAGCGGGGAATCAAAACGGAATTCGTGGTGGTCAGCGGCTTTGCGGAGTTTACCTATGTCCAGCAGGCTCTGCAGGAGGGCGCTGTGGACTACCAGCTCAAGCCCATTGAACGCACCACGGCCAAGCAGACCCTGGACAGGCTGTATGAAAGGCTGGAGAGCAAGACAAAGAGCCGGGATTTGGACTTTTACTCCTTGCTGCGGGATAAGAAAGAGGATGTTTCGGATCTTCTGCGGGAGAAATTTGATGCGCCGCTGTATAAAAAGATGCAGATTGTCCTTCTGTTTTGGAAGCAGTCGGATGCAATCAAATTCCCTCTGGACGCAGGCGCCGACGCTCAATCCCTGTCGCTGAGCATCGGCCCAAGAAAATGCCTGTACATTATCAATGCAAACGAAGACAAAACGGAGGTTCTCTTTTCCCGGCTGCAGGAGCATCTGGACAGCATCGAAACCGCCGCCATCACCCGCACCCGCCATATTGACGGTTCCTTCGACCAGCTGATTAAGGAAGCGGAAACCACCTTGCTGGACTCCTTCGTATATCCGGAAGGGCGTATTTTCAAGTTCCGCAGTGCCAAAAGAGGCATCGTGAACCAGCTTGAGGAGTGCGTCAACAAGTGGTATGGGGAGGATAAGTATCAGCAGATTTGCACCTTAACGGAGGAACTGCAGCAGATTTTTATAGACAACGACATGGGCATTGAGGATGTGGTCTACTTTTGGAACCGCACCGTATTGACCACGGGAAAGTGGGAAAAAAGCACCGATGCCACGTTGGAATATCTGGACAAGTATGCCCTGTTGGATCGCTTTTCCAATCTGGAGGAGCTGTGCAGTTATCTCAACGCCCAGTGGAAGCAAAAGCCCATGAAGCAGTCCGGCACGGTGAACGAAAAGTTTTTTGAGCTGCTGCGGTATATCGACCAAAATTATGCACAGCACCTGTCCCTGAAGGAGCTTTGCGGCGAGTTTTATATCAACATGAGCTATTGCTGCGAGCTGTTCCAGAAGCATAAAAATATGACCTTCTCCCAGTATCTCACGGAGGTACGCATCGGCAAGGCCTGCGAGCTGCTGCAGTATCAGCATTGCACCGTGGCGGAGGCCTGCGATATGGTGGGATACAAGGATTACTTTTATTTCAACAAAGTTTTTAAAAAGAAAATAGGCTGTACGCCGGCGGAGTATCGGAAGAATCCGGACAGAGGGCAGAGCCTATGATCAAGCGGTTGAAGCTAAAGCATCAGCTCTATTTTCTGGTCATCATCACCATTGTGATGTTCTGCCTGTTTAGCCTGCTGTACTATATAAACTTCCGCACCATCACCTATGAGCGGGCGGAGAAAATCGCTCGGCAGATGATGGAGCAGGTGGCGCAAAACGTGAATACCATGCTCAATGGCATTGAGAGCAGCGCCAAAGGCCTCAGCTATGATGAATACGTGCAGGAATTGCTTGTGTCTGAAAATCGAGCCAAGGATGTGGATCTGTATGAGCATGTCAGCCAGCTTGTCCGAACGGCTACGGCGGCCAATAACAATATTTACAGCGTCACCTGGATCGGCAATGACCGCAGGATGATTTCAGACCCCATTCGGGAGGAGAACGAAATCATCGCCCAGCTGTTTGAGCGTCATGATTTTACCTCCGCCGACTTTAAAAAACCGATTTTTTCCACCCTGATAAAGGGAAATTTAAAATATTTCAATTACTACAGCTACATATTTCCCGTATATTCTCTCCATAAACCCGGACTGCCGAAGGTGGGCTGCGGCATCATCGTGCTGAACATCGGGGAGCTGGAGAAGCTGGTAAAGGTCAACAACATTACGGAAGACTCCCTCTTTGCCATATTGGATCAGGAAAACAACGTAATCGTATGCAATCGGGATCTGGCCACCGGCGATGTATACACGGACGTGTTTTGGGACGAATCCCAGGAGCTTGCGGAGACAACCATCACATACAACGGCATGGAATCCATCGCCCAGTGCATGCATGTGGAGGAAAGCGGCTGGAGGATTGTAAGTATCATCCCCAGAGACGGACTGGTTGCCGATATGCACGAGGTGCTGACGGACGGATTGATGTTCGTGTTTATCACCAGCGGAGTGCTCATGCTTTTGGGCTATGTCATCATCCGCAACATTACGGAGCCCATCCATGCCATTGTGGATTTTCTTCAGCACACGGAGTCCAAGTCTTTAAATAAGCGCATCGATATCCCCCAGCAGAATGAGATTGCCATCATTGCGTCCAACATCAACAGCACCTTAGATCGAGTGGAGCAGATGACCCAGGAGATTGTGGAGCATCAGGCGCGGCTGTACGAGTCTAAACTGACGGAGCGGGATGCGGAGCTGGCCGCCCTGCAAAGCCAGATCAACCCCCACTTTTTGTACAACACCCTCAACTGCATCAGCTCCATGGGGCTGGCCTATGACATTCCGGAGATTTCGGATATCTCTGCCGCCATGTCCAACATCTACCGCTACAGCAGCAAGGGGGATTTGATGGTGCCCCTTCAGCAGGAACTGCAGTGCATTCGGGAATACATGCGCATTATGGACATCCGCTTCAACGGCAAGTTTGAAACGGAGTACCGCTTCTCCGAAGAGGTGCTGAGGCTGTACACCCTGCGGATGATTTTGCAGCCCATTGTGGAAAATGCGGTGTACCACGGCATGGAGGTGCGCAACCGAAAGGGCATACTGATTCTGGAGGGAAAGGTATCCGAGGACAAGCTGATTCTGACCGTAACCGACAACGGAAAGGGCATGAATGGGGAGGCTTTGGCCAACCTGCGCAAAACCATTGCCGACTATGAGCGGGAAAGCCTTTGCAATGCGGAAAAGAGCAGTATCGGCCTTGGAAATATCAATAAGCGCATTAAGATTCAATTCGGCCCCCGGTACGGTCTGCAGGTAGAAAGCGAGGAAGCCTGCGGCACAACGGTAACTCTGGTGCTGCCCGTCATGAAGGAGCCCTCAAGCAACGAAAGGATGCCATAAAATGACCTTGGAACAGAACCCAATCCGCCTTTGGGCAAAGAGAACCCGCTATACCGTCCGCCGCCCGGCGGAGGTTCTGCTGAATATCCGTATGCCTCGGCGGAGCGAGAGAGCGGAGTGCAGGATTCTTCTGCCCAAGGGAACGGAAACGGCAGAGAATAGAACGTTTGTAAACATCATCGGACGGGGCTGGTGTCCCCTGCAGGCACTGCACCTGCAATCAGCGGGGCGGTGCGCCTTGGGCTATGAGCGGTGCGTGGGATACGGCCATGAGGAAAGAAGCGAGCAGGGAGAAAGGTGCCTGATTTTAAGGGATTTGGATTTGCGGGCGGACAACGGCATTGCCGTACAGGTTCGCTTGGAAGGGGTCTCCTTTATTGCCGCGGGATCATATACAGTCAAAGTGCAGGCAGCCTTAGAGGAGGCCGAGGGCACGGTGTACTGTGAGGGGGAGACAATGCTGGAGGCCGTGAGCACCATAACGGACTTTGAGCGGGTACTGCCTCAAAAGCGGGTTTATACAAAAGAAGAGCAGGAAGTATTTCCCCTTCAATGGTCGGCGGCGGAGGATGCAGAAGAGGTGCTTTTGCTTCACTCTCAAAACCTGGGCAAAACCTGGGAGACATATGCCCGCCTTGGGCCCGCCAGCCAAAAAACAGAGGTACGGGGGCTGGCGCAGGAAAGGGAGCATTGGTTCTGTCTGGAAGTTTTTGGGGGCAGGCGAGAGGGGCGCTCCAACCCGGTTAAGCTGTACAGCGGCATGTACAATCTGCGCACCCAAGGCCATGCGCCTACGGACGGCACCGATGCCGCAGAGATAATCAACGGTGCCATAGCCTATATGGCCGGTCTCGGCGGGGGTACCGTCCTCTTTGAGGGGGGCATTTTTTCCACCACCACCCTGTATCTGCAGAGCAACGTTTGGCTGTATATAGACAAGAGCGCAGAGATTCACGCCCTGAGAGGGTGCGACGACGAGGAGAAATGCTGGTTTTCCGATGAAGAATACCGCCACGATCAGTCCCACCTGTCTGCGGCGCCCTACTTAAGCCCGGGAAACTGGATGACCAAGCAGGATGCAGGCCACTCCTATTTCCGCAACGCCCTCTTTTTCGGCCAGCGGCTGGATAACGTGAAGATCATCGGCAACGGGCGCATCAGCGGTGAGGGGAATCTGACCAAGAGCAACACGGTCATGGAGCAGGAGAGCGGAAATCGGACGGACAAGATGATTTCCCTGAAGCTGTGTTCCAATGTGGAGATTGGCGGCTTAAGCGTGGGACGGGATCTTTGGTACGAGGAAACGGATTCCCCCAACGAAGACCAACCCTTCTATCTAAATGCGGAAGGGAACAGGGACGGCAGGGGCATCGGCAACATGCTGCGCATCGCCAACGGGGGACATTTTGCCGTGCTGGCCACAGGGGTAGACGGCATCTGCACCCACGATATTTATAGCGAAAAAGGGCCCCTGGTGCGGGACGTGTTCGACTATATGGGCTGTAACGATATTCTGGCCTTCAACATCTACGCCGAGGGGGCCCCGGACGATGTCGTCAAGCTGGGCAGCGACTGCTCCCTTGGCTTCACCCGCCCCTCCAAAAACTGCGTGGTGCGGAACATCATCGGAGACACCTCCTGCAACCTGTTCCAAATCGGCAGTGAGACGGCAGACGATATTCAGGATGTGTGCATAGACAACTTGTACGTTTTGGGCTCTGACAAGGCGGGATTTTCCGTTTCCGTCAATGACGGCGGCCATATTCGAAACGTTCACGTAAACTGCGGCGGCTCTCTGGGAAAGTGCCGCCACGGGATAGAACACGGGGACTTGGGCATAGGCTATACCCCCGCGGGCATGGGCGATCGTCCCTCTCTTATGCGCCGTGTGCGGACGCCCTTCTTCATTTCCCTCTCCAACCGGGGGAGAACCATTGGCTGTCAGGGGCACATGGGAAGGTTTACGGACGATATCGGCGTAGAGCGGGAGGAAGTGCTGGTTGAAAACGTACAGATTGGCGCCATAGAAAACGTGTTTTTGCGGAATGTGGATGTAAAAGAGGTTTACGGCGCCAGTCAGGCTAAAAGCACACAGCCCAGCCGCTGGCCCATGTATCAAAACCAGCCCAGAACCACGGCCATGGTTGTGGGCTACAAGATTCCCAACGGCGCAAAGGCAACCCTTCCCGACGGAAGCAAACAGCGGGACATTGAGAACGTACTGCTGGAGGAAATCTCCATCACCGTCAAGGGGGGAAACCCCGTGGAGGACGGAGAGAACACGCCCAGAGAGCTGGGGGTGGGGCAGTTCAATTTGCGGAATCTTGCGGAGGACGACAGAGGCTCCCGCATCCCCGCCTACGGCTGGTATGTGCGGCATGTAAAGGGGCTGACCATGAAAAACTGCTCCCTTTCCTTTGAAGAGGAGGACGGCCGGTATGCGGTGGTGCTGGAGGATGTCCAAGGGGCGCTGGTGGAAAACTTGACGGCACCGGAAAATCACAAAGAAAAAGTCAGAATCAGAAGAAAGGATAGGGAAAATGTTTAAGCTGTTCGATCAAACTTTCATGGCAACCGTACACTATGACGGTTTTGAAAAGCCCTGCATCGCCAAAGCGGCGGCGGATTTAAAAAAGGATTTGTCTGCCGTCAGCGGCAGGGCGTGCAAGGTTCAGGCCTATTTGCCCTTGCAGCCTGACGGGCAAGTCATCATCGGCACCCTGACCAACCCTGAATTTGCCGCATATTTGCAGGAGCACGGCCTTGCTTTCCCCGAGATTGCAGGCAAGTGGGAGCATTACAGCATCCGCACCGTCTTGGGGGCCCTGATCATTGCCGGCAGCGACCCTCGCGGCACCATGTGGGGCATCTATGAGTTCAGCAGGCGGTATCTGGGGGTGGATCCCCTGTATTTGTGGACGGATTTTGTGCCAGAGAAGCAGGATGCCGTGGTGCTGGAAGAAACCGATTTGACGGACGGCCCCAAGACCTATAAGTTTCGGGGCTGGTTTATCAACGATGAGGACTTGATTGAGGGCTTTTGCCGGGGGAGCCGCCCGGACAAGGCTTACCGCTTCCACAACGACTATGCCCCTGTTTTGGAGATGCTGGTGGAGACGGCGCTGCGCTTAAAGCAGAATCTTTTGATTCCCTGCTCCCATTTGGACTTGGAAAACCCGGCGGAGGCGGACTTGGTGCGCCTGGTTACGGAGCGTGGGATGTACATCTCCATGCACCATCAGGAGCCCGTGGGGGTGCATCAGTTCACCGTGGACCGCTACTTTAAGGACAGCGGCATTGAAAACGTAAACTACGTGGAGCATCCCGACAAATACAGGGAGATTTGGACTCACTACATCCGCAAATGGGCCAAGTACGACAACGTCATCTGGCAGTTGGGTCTGCGGGGACGGGGAGACCGCCCCGTTTGGTACAACAACGCCAGCATTCCCGATACCCCTCAAGCGCGTGGGAAGATTATCTCCGACGCCATTGCAACCCAGCTGGACATTGTCAAAGAGGAGTATGCAGGCAAAGAAATTCTGTCCACCTCCACCCTTTGGATGGAGGGCATGGGGCTCTACCGCCAGAATGCGCTGAAATTCCCTGAGGGAACGGCGGTGATTTTTGCGGACTTCGGCCCCAACCAGATGTGGGGAGAAGGGTATTACGATACTCCTCGGGACAAGAACACCGCTTACGGCGGCTACTATCACGTTTGCTTCTGGGGATGCGGCCCTCACCTGATTCAGGGCAATCCCCCGGAGAAGATTTATTATAACTACAAAGGGGCTGTGGAAAAGGGAGATCGGTACTACTCCGTGCTGAACGTGTCCAACTTCCGTGAGCATGTGTACGGCATCGAGTGCGTGGCGGAAATCACTTGGGACATGGAACGCTTTTCCGCAGACGAGTTCTCCCGCCGCTGGTGCGAGAGGGAATATAAAACCCCCGAGGCGGCGGCGCTGTACAAGGCGTGGTATGACTGCTTCTATGAAATGGACGGGGAGCAGATAGATAAGCAGATGCTGTTCATGGACGGCATGACCAGGCGGGTGGCCTTAAAGCTGATGGAAATCATTCGGGGCAGTGAGCTTAAGAAGATGGACATCCAGAACAAAAAGCTCTTCGGCTTTGACAACACCGATGATTTCATAGCCTATTATCTTCATGCCGCCCAAAAGGGGCTTCAGCGGTTCAAGGCCTTCTTCTGTCAGGCCATGGCGGTGCGAAAGGACGTCCCCAAAGAGAGAAGGGACTTCTTTACCAACAACCTTTTGGTGCAGGCGGAGATTATGATCGGTCTATACGGCTGGGTGGAGCAGCTTTGCTTGGCCGCCCAAAACCGCCGCTCGGGCGGAGAGGACGAGGTATATGAAACCTATATCAGCGAGGGAGTCTATGCCCTTGAAAAGATTCTTTTGGATCGGGAAAAGGCTCTGAAGGGAAAGTGGGCTCACTGGTATGACGGGGACACCCTGATGGACATTGAAGGGGATGCACTTCTTACGGAGGGACTGCATTTGAAGACCATCCATCAGGATGTGAAGACGGACATTTACGCATCGAAGTTTTGAGGAGGAACGGGTATGTACATAGGGGATGCAAGCAGATATGACCATATGGTATACAACAGAGCGGGGAACACAGGGCTGAAGCTCCCCGCCCTGTCCCTTGGTTTTTGGCACAATTTTGGGCAGAACGCCTCCATGGAGAGCATGCAGGCTCTAACCCGAACGGCCTTTGACCACGGCATCACCCACTTTGATTTGGCCAATAACTACGGCCCCACCCCCGGCTGCGCCGAGGAGAACTTCGGCCGTCTGCTAAAGAAGGACTTTAAGCCCTACCGGGACGAGCTGATTATCTCCACCAAAGCCGGCTGTGAAATGTGGGACGGCCCCTACGGCCAGTTGGGCAGCAGAAAGCATCTGCTGGCCAGTTTGGACCAGAGCTTAAAGCGCATGGGGCTTGAGTATGTGGACATCTTCTACCTCCACTGCCGAGACGAGGAAACGCCCTTGGAGGAGTCTATGCTGGCGCTGGATCAGGCGGTAAGAAGCGGCAAGGCTCTGTATGTGGGCATCTCCAACCATGATGGGGAAAGCGCGGCAGAGGCCACAAAGATTCTCAGGGAATTGAAAACTCCCTTTGTCCTCCACCAGAACAGCTACTCCATCTTGAATCGAAAGAACGTTAAAAACGGACTCATTCCCTTTGCCCGGGAACACGGCCAGGGGGTTATCGCCTTTAAGCCTTTGGAGCAGGGCATGCTGACGGACAAGTATCTCAACGGCATTCCCGAGGACAGCCGTGTGCGGCGGGACGGACGGTATCTGCGGGAAAACAGTCTCGTGCCCGAGAAGATGGAAAAGGTGCGCAAACTCAACCTTATGGCCAAGGAGCGGGGACAAAGTCTGGCGCAGATGGCTCTGGCGTGGGTGCTTCAGGAAAAGGCCGTGACCAGCGTGCTTATCGGCGCTTCCCGTCCGTCTCAGATTCTGGAGAACCTGAAGATGCTGGAAAATACCGCCTTTACAGCGGAAGAGCTGAACAAAATCGAGGAGATTGCAGGCGCATAAATTAGGAGAAAGTCATGGCAAAATTGTCAAAGGACGACAAAGCCTTTCAAGACTTTGCCTTAAACGGAAATATGGTCAAGCTGATGCTGCATGTATGCCTTCCCTTGACCCTGTATCAGAGTTTGAACCAGCTGTTTCGGATGCTGGACACCATGCTGGCTTCCATGATCGGCTCCTCCACGGTGACCACGGTGGCGTACCTGTCCAACATCAGCACCATGCTGTCCGCTCTGGGCGCAGGGCTGGCGGTGGGCGCCAGCATCAAGGTCAGCGAAGCCTTCGGCGCAAAGCACTATGATTTGGTGCGCACCAGAGTCAGCACCCTGTTTGCCATGTGCGGCCTTCTCAGCGTGGGGATTCTGGGGGTGTGCGTGCCCTTTGCCCCTCAGGTACTGCGGCTGTTCGGGGCGCCGGAAGCGCTGATTGCCCAAGGGGTTTCCTACTTTGTGCTGGAGCTGGTGGGCATGGTGGTCAGCTTTTTCAACAGCGTCTATATTGCCATTGAGCGGGCAAGGGGAAACTCCAAGCGAATCTTCTGGCTGAACATAGGGGTGACCCTCTCCAAGCTGGCGCTGTCGGCCTTCTTTGTGCTGTGCTGGGAGCCTTTGGGCTTGGGACGCCCCACCATTGAACTGCTCAGCGTGGCTTCGCTGGTATCCCAGTGCATCATTTTGGTGGCGGCCTTCTATTATTTAAGCCGCAAGGACAATATTTTCAGCTTCTCCTTCCGTGCCATCACCTTCCGTTCGGAAGTGGCGGGCCCCATGCTGCGCCTGTCCTTCCCCATTATTGTGGAAAAGTTTGCCTTCTCTTACGGCAAGGTGCTGGTAAATTCCATGTGCGCCGGGGAAGGGCTAAGCTATCATCCCGATACCGTAGGCGCTACCTCCGTGTCCAATCGCATCAGCGGCATCACCATCACCCCCCAGAACGGCTTTCAGGAGGGGGGCTCGGCCATTATCAGCCAGAATCTGGGGGCAGGGAAACCGGATCGGGCGGTGTCCGCCTTTAAGCACATGCTGGGGATTGATTTGCTGGTAGCCGTAGCGCTGGTGGCGGTGTCCCTGCTGATCTTGGAGCCTTTGAGCATGCTCTCCGCCGCAGGGGATGGGGAGTTTGCCTCCATGATTGCCACGGTGTACCGCTACGAAGCCATTGCCATTATCCCCTTGGCCGTGCATTCGGCGGTTATGGGGCTTTTGTACGGCATCAGCAAGACCAAGCTGACGCTGATTATGAACTTCTGCCGCGTGTTTGTGTTTCGGGTGCCGGTGCTGTACTTCTTGCAGCACTTTACCGCCATGGGACAGGTGGACGGCCCCAACACCATCGGCTTGTGCTTGGCCTTGAGCAATACCCTCTGCGGCACCTTGGCGGCGGTCATTGCGTTTATAGAGGTGCGGAAGCTGTGCAGAGAGCATCATTTGAATTTCTGGAAAGTGTAAAGGAGGAACAGATATGGCATTTGCAAAGGATTTTCTCTGGGGCGGCGCCACGGCGGCCCATCAAATTGAGGGAGCGGCCTTTGAGGACGGCAAGACGGCGGGGATTTGGGACGCGCTGTGCCCCGGCCATGTAGCCCACGGTGAAAACGGCCATACGGCCTGCGACCACTACCACCGCTATAAAGAGGACGTGGCCATGATGAAGGAGATGGGGCTGAAGGCCTACCGCTTCTCCGTTAGCTGGCCGAGAGT
>CAYUHW010000011.1:0-5145 GCA_964444605.1 uncultured Christensenella sp.
CCTCCCCTTGGTGAACAAGGGGAGGTGGCTCGAAGCTTTAGCGGAGAGACGGAGGAGATGAGAGGAAAAGCAGGTTTGTCTTATCCCCTCAGTCTGCTCCGCAGACAGCCCCTTATTAAAAAATGCACCGGAGGAATAAAAGAAAAAGAGGCCCATAAAGCCTCTTTTGTTTTTGCCCAAAACAGGGGAGTCAGTTCCAGATTCTGTATCCCATCAAAAAGTGTTCTTCCCAATAGGAGGTAAAGATGCTCTTGCGGATGAGCACCTTGCCTGCAGAGGAGCCGGCGTCAATCATCTTTCCGTTGCCCATGTAGATGCCCACATGCCCCGAGGAACTGGTCTTGCCGGAGAAGACCAGAATGTCCCCCCGCTTTAGATCCTTCATAGACTCAATGCGTGTGAACTTATCGCAGGTGCGCCAGCGGATGGAGGTCATGTACCCCACCTTCATCCCCGCCTGATTGAGGCACCAGTACACAAAGCCGGAACAGTCAAAGGTGTTGGGGCCTTTGGCGCCCCGCACATACTTGCACCCCAGCTTGCTTTCGGCTATGGCGATGAGGGCCTCCACCCCCGTGCCGAAGTCCTTTTCCTCCTCCTTCTCCTCCTTGGGAGTAGGGGAAGGCTCTTTTGGCGCTTCCGGGGTCTCCTCTATCCTGGGGGTCGGGGTGGGCAATACATCCTCGCCGCCCGGAGCGGGGGTTTCGTTGGAAAGCTCAGGGGTAGAAGCAGGCTTCGGCGTCTTGGTAGGCTTGGGTGTCTTCTCGGGCTTGGGCGTTTTGGTGGGCTTAGGTGTAGAGGTGGGCTTAGGTGTCTTCTCCGGCTTAGGCGTAGAAGCGGGCTTTTCCGTCTTTTCAGGCTTGGGCGTTTTGGTAGGCTTTGCCGTTTTCTCAGGCTTTTTGGTAGGCTTCGGGGTGGCGGTAGCTTTGGGGGCAGGGGCTTTTTCCGCTTCGTTTGAAAGCAGAGCCGTGAGAGTATCTCCCCCTGCAAGGCCGTCTGCAGACAGATTATTCCGCTGTTGGAAGGCTTTCACCGCCTCCACGGTGGTCTGGTCGTACTTCCCGGAAAGATCTCCCTCGTTTAAATAGCCCAGCTTGTAAAGCCGCTTTTGAAGCTGGCGCACATCCGCTCCGGACATGCCCTTTTCAAAGCGGAACAGGGGGGCGTCCTCCTCCAAAAGCGCCTGCACCGTGGCGGTGGTAAAGGAGCCGTCGGCAATAAGGCCGCAGTTGTCCTGAAACCGCTTTACCGCCTGAACGGTGAGATCCCCGTAGTTGCCGTCGGCCTCATAGGTAAGATATCCCAGCTCCAACAGCCGCTGCTGGAAAGCCTGAATCTCGGGGGACGTTTCCCCCTTCCTATAGGAATTCTGCACGGCCTTTTCGCCCATCAAAAGTTCAATCATCTCGGCGCTGACGGCAGGGGTCTGCTCTAAGCCGTTCTTACTGCAAAAGCGCAAAACGGCATCCTCCGTCTCTTCGTCAAAGACTCCCATGCCGGGGGCGGACAGATACCCCAGCTCCATAAGCCGATCCTGGATAGACTGCACCTCGTCCCCCGTGTCCCCTTTTTCCAGGGCAAAGGGGAGGGCGTCCTCGGAATAGAGCTTTTCATAGGTGGCTTTATCGCACTTGCCCGTAACCGGCAGGCCGTTGCGCCGCTGGAAAAGGGCCATGGCGTTGGCGGCGCCGGCTCCGTATTCCTCCCCGGGCTGGTCAAAGTCCATGTACTCCAGCACCATAAGCTGAATCTGAATGTCGATGGCGATGGGAGCCTCCATGCCCTCCTCCAGCACATCCCCCTGCAGAGGGTGCAAATAGGGGGCGGCCGTAGGGGAGGCCGTGGGCATGGGACGGGGGGTAGGGGTCGGCAAACCTTCGGGGGTGGGGGAGAGGACGGGAAGCTCCGCTTCCTGCTGAAGGGGCGTGGGGCTTACCTGCACCACGGCTTTGGTGCGCCCCTCCACGGGCTGAGCCACCCCGGACTTCATCTGCAGGCGGAGGGCGTCGTGAAAATACAGCCCCCCCAGCATGACGGACAGCAGGATGACGGAGCTGAAAATCCAGCCCAGCACCCGTCCCAAGGATATGGTTGTATGCGGGTCTCCCTGAGGAGTTTGTTTGTTCTGTTTCATGGTCACTCCCATTCTATGCCTTTGGGACAGTGTATGCCCCTTGGCGGTTCTTTACTATATTTTACTTTTTTTTGCTCTTTGGGTTGTAAACAGCCCGTAAACAAAAATCGGTAAAAAGGCAAAATTTATCTGAATAAAGTATGTTTTTAGGGGAAAAGTGTGAATAGAGTGTAAAAGGGGGCAGGGGGCGGCGGGAACGGCTCCGCCGTTCCCTTTTGGCCCCAAGGGGCCAAAAGGGCTGCCGCAGGCAGCCGCCGCCCCCCAAGCCTTCCCCCGCAACCTTCTTTTTCTCCCTCTTTGGGCAAAATCCCCCCCTTTTGGTTGCTTTATGGAGAAAAACAGGGTATACTGACATATATACAAGCTAACAGGAGGCTTTTATGCAAGCATTCATTCACGCTTCTTTTGCCCAGCAGGTGCAGGATCTGCAGACCCTGCTGCGTATCCCCTCCGTATCCAGAGGCGAACCCAAAGAAAATATGCCCTACGGCGAACAAGTGGAGCAGGCCCTGGTCTGCTTTAAAGACATAGCCAAAAAGCTGGGCTTTGAGAAGGTTTTTGACGTAGACCACCGCTGCGGCGTGGTAGAGTACGGCGAGGGCGAGGAGGTTCTGGCCATTATGGGGCATCTGGACGTTGTCCCCGAGGGCACGGGCTGGACCTATCCCCCCTACGGGGCAGAGATCCACGACGGCCGCCTCTATGCCCGGGGCTCCATCGACGATAAAGGCCCCGCCATGGCCGCTCTCTATGCCTTGGCCGCCGTAAAAGCCGCCGGGTATCCCACCCGCCGCCGCGTGCGCCTTTTGCTGGGACTGGACGAGGAGTGCGGCTGCACGGGCATGGCGCACTATAGAGAAGTGGAGGGAGAGCCTGCTCTGGCCTTTACCCCCGATGCCGTATACCCCGTGGTCAATTCCGAAATGGGCATTCTCCACGCCGTCTACCATAAGGCCTACAGCAGCAAAGTGAAGGCCAAGGTGGGCACCGTAGCAAACGTCATCCCCGGGGAAGCAAAGGCCGTTCTTCCCTGCTCCGTGTCCCCCGTGTCCCTGCCCGAAGGCTTTACCGCCGCCTTTGAGGGGAACACCGTCTCCGTCATCGGCCGCATGGGCCACGCCTCCATGCCGGAGCTGGCTTCCAACGCCATGCAGGGACTGCTCTCTGTGATCGCCTCCCAGAACCTCCCCGAAGAGGATCAGAAAACCCTGGGCGGCCTTGCTTCCCTTCTTGCCTTTGATAAGCACGGGGAAACCCTGGGCCTTGACAAGGAGGACGAGTCCGGCCGCATTACCTTCATGCCCACCATTCTGGAGGTCAATGAGGAAGGTCTGACCATCACCTTTGACTGCCGCTACCCCTTCACCCACAGCTATGAAGCCATCCGCTCCGTTTTGGATGAAAAGCTGGGGGCTCTGGGGCTCTCCTGCCTCCATGACAGCAATACCGAGGGCCATTTTCTGCCCAAGGACGGGGAGCTGGTGTCCACTTTGATGGATGTCTACGGGGACGTCACCGGAGACAGGGACGCAAAGCCCGTCAGCATGGGAGGCGGCACCTATGCAAAGCTCTTTAAAAACGCAGTGGCCTTCGGCCCCGTGTTCCCCGGTCAGGCGGATATGTGCCATATGCCCGATGAGAACATCTCTTTGGAGGATTTGGAAAAGAACACCCTCATTATGGCCGAAGCCATTCGGCGGCTGGCCTGCAAGTAAGGCGGCCTGCAGGTAAGGTATGGAACAAACCCGTCCCAAAAAGAAGCTGACGGCTCAGGAGAAAAAGCGCCGCGCCAGAAAAAAAGCCCAACGGCGCCGCCGCAGGTATATGCTCATAGGCGTTGCCGCCGTCAACATTCTGCTCTTAGGGGGACTTTTGTGGCTGCTTCTGTCCATAAGAGGGGAAAAGGCGTCTGCAGACACACAAGCCTCTCCCCCTCCTTCCCCTGCGCCTCTTATAGAGGAGACCCCCGCCCCAAAGGAGGCCTCCATGCCCGCCCCCTCCATTGAGGAGGATTGGTATATAGAGCGGAACGAGCGCCTGTACACCTTCATGAAGGCCTACGGAGGCTATGACAGCGACGAGGAGATCTACGCCCGCATTGACCAGATGCAGATAGACAAAGAGGGAAAAATGGTGGCCCTCACCTTTGACGACGGCCCCTTCTCCCCCTACACCGACCAGATTCTGGACATTCTGGAGGAAAACGGCGCCCGCGCCACCTTCTTTATCAAGGGCGCCTATGTGGAGGGGAAGGAGTATCTCATCGAAAAGGAGCTGGCTTTGGGATGCGATGTGGGCAACCACACCATGAACCACGACGATCTGGAGAAGCTCACCGACGAGGAGATGTACCAAAGCGTAGGCGGGGTCATAGAGATTCTCAAGGATAAGTTCAACTATACCACCCACCTTCTGCGTCCCCCCTATATTTCCTACGGGGAAAAGGGCAGCCAAAAGCGGAATGCCATTGTGGATATGTGCAAAAAGTACGATTTGGCCATCGTCAACCACACCCGCTCCAGCCACGATACCTACGCCCAGTACACCGCCGAAATGATTATTGAGCGGATGCTGTTGGAAAAGGACGAGATGGGACGGGGCATTGACGGCTCCATCTTCCTCTTTCATGACAAGTACCGGTGGACGGTGGAGGCGGTGCGGGTCATCATCCCCAAACTTCAGGAAATGGGCTACCAGCTGGTAACGGTGACGGAGCTGCTGAACTGCTCAGAAGAGGGCTTCCACTACGGCTGGATCTATTCCAAAGCCGACTAAAGCAAACCCAATAAAAGAGGTTTGATGCCCGATTTTCCTTTTAGCCGTACTACCGCAAGGCTCCCTTTGATGTTCAAGGGGAGCCTTTTTCATAAGAGGCCTTCGATTCCCTTAGCTTTTAAGCGCATAAGCCGCTTACACCGCATGGCTCCCCTTATTGATTAAGGGGAGCTGGGTTGCGAACGCAGTGAGCAACTCTGAGGGGATGAGAAATGCCTGCGGGAGAGATAAGCAGC
>CAYUHW010000011.1:5245-14595 GCA_964444605.1 uncultured Christensenella sp.
AACGCAGTGAGCAACTCTGAGGGGATGAGAAATGCCTGCGGGAGAGATAAGCAGCATAGAAAGAAAAACATCTAAATCTCTCCCGAACTCTTTCGCCGCTAACGCTTTGCAATCCACCTCCCTCACTCAGAGGGAGGCAAGATAAGCCGACACACAAAAGAGGTCTGATTCAGGCCTCTTTTTTAAGTGTTCACAGTTTATCCATTGCACCCAGAGGGGTTTGATGCTACAATTTTTATGTAAAATCAGCGGCAATCGAGGTAGAACCATGGGGTTTTTCAATTCATCGGACATAGGTCTTGATTTGGGCACGGCCAACGTGCTGGCATATGTGCGGGGCAAGGGCATTGTTTTAAGAGAGCCGGCCGTGGTGGCGGTGGAGCGGGGCAGCGGAAAGCTGGCCGCCATCGGCACGGAAGCCAAGGAGATGCTGGGGCGGGCCCCGGAGAATCTCATCGTCATGCGTCCTCTGCAGGGGGGCGTTATTGCCAGCTTCGACGCTACGGAGCGCATGCTCTCCCAGTTCTTCAATCAGGTGGTGGGCAACCGCATCTTCTTTAAGCCCCGTGTGGTCATCGCCGTTCCCAGCCGGGCTACGGAGGTGGAGAAGCGGGCGGTCATCGAAACCAGCGAAGGGGCGGGGGCCAGGTATACCTACCTGATCGAAGAGCCCATGGCCGCCGCCATCGGCGCGGGGGTGGATATTTTTTCCGGCAAGGGGAACATGGTCTTGGACATGGGAGCAGGCACCAGCGACATGGTGGTCACCTCCTTCGGAAAACTGGTGCACTCCGACTCATTGCGGGTGGGAGGCGACAAGTTTGACGAGGCCATCGTCCGCTACTTTAAGCGCCAGCACGGCATCGTCATCGGGCTGAAGGCGGCGGAGGAGCTGAAGATCCGCTACGGCTCCGCTTATCCTCGAACCAAGGAGGACGAACTGCTTATGGACGTAAAGGGGCGCTCTCTGGGCGGCGGTCTGCCCCTTGCTTTGCAGTTGGGAAGCAACGAGATTACCTACGCCTTAAGGGAGCCCTTGCGCTCCATTGTGGATCAGCTTCGGGACGCACTGGAGCAAACGCCTCCGGAACTGTGCGGGGACATTACCGAAAACGGCATCTGCCTGACGGGGGGCAGCGCCCAGCTTTACGGGCTGGATAAGTTTATCTCCGAGCAGACCGGCGTGCCCTGCTATGTGGCGGAGGATCCCGTGTCCTGCGTGGCCATCGGCGCAGGCAAGGTGCTGGAGGACATGCGCCTGTATGAGGATGTGGTCTATGACTACCGCAGGGGAGACTATTACAGCGAATAGAGAAAAGTGAAGAGAGAAGAGGGAAGAGAGAAGAGAGAAGAGTGAAAAAAGCGAAACTGTTTTTACTGATTCTGGGCGGGGTGCTTATGGGCGATACCGTCATAGCCGCCTTTTTGTGCAACTACAACCTGGGGGTCATTCTCCCCGGGTGTCTGGGCTTGCCTTTGTTTTTGCTGGGGCTGTTCTATGAGCGCACTCAGGGGGGCTTTGGGCGCATTCTTAGCAAGGTGCTTCTGTGGTGCTATGTTTTGGGCTGTGCCTTCCTTGTCTTTTTGGGGGGACTCATGGTCTATGGCGTAAAGCAGGGGGAGGGGCAGGAGGCCGACGGCCTCATCGTCCTGGGCGCCGCCCTTCACGGGGACAAGGTTACCTGGGTGCTCTCCAACCGTCTGGATGCGGCCTGCGAGTATTTGATTGCTTACCCGGACTGCCTGTGCGTGGTCAGCGGCGGTCAGGGAAGCGGGGAAACGAGAACCGAGGCCTCTGCCATGAAGGAGTATCTGGTGAACAGGGGCATTGCCGAGGAGCGCATCTTTACCGAGGAGAAGGCCGCAAGCACCAAGGAGAATTTCCGCTTCAGCAAGGCCATTTTGGACGAAAAGCTGGGGGAAGAGGGGCGGCTGGCCTTTGTGACCACGGATTTCCACGTCTTTCGGGCAGGGCGCACGGCGGCCAAGCTGGGCATAGAGGTCTTCGGCGTGGCGGCGGAGGATGTGTGGTACATCCGCTTGAACAACTTCCTCAGGGAGTGCGTGGGCATCTGCTACTACTTCCTTCTGGGGTGGATATAAGCATTTTTATAAGCGGCAGGAACGGAATCTCTCCGTTCCTTTTTTTGTAGCCGGAGGGGCGGCGGGTTCGCTTTGCGAACCCTTGCTCAGGTGCGGGCAGTCTGCCCGCACCTGAGCAAGAGAAGGGCTCCGCCCTTCCGCCGCCCCCGCCTCACTCTTCACTCTCCACTCTTCACTCTTCTCTTTTCTCTCTTCACTTTTCCCTTCCCATGAAGCCTGTCCCCCTGCAGGTTTCTTTTCGGACATATCCACATTTTCAGGCTTATCCACACAAAGTTATCCACATTACCCACAATCTTATCCACATTTCCAGCGGAATAAGGCTTTTTTGTTGCAAAATTGTGTGGAAAAGCGGGGGGATATCTCCTTTTTCCCTCAAAAACATTCCCCGCTCCCTCACTGCTTTCTTTGCAGGAGAAAAAAATCGTCCTGCAGGGTTGACACACTATCCTAACTGTGCTATCATGCATAGTACAGTTAGGACGGAGCAGGATATCCCCGCCCGAAAAGAACAGGGAAAGGAGCCTCCCAAGAGAGGAGAGTAACCAATGTTTGACATCGATCGGTTTTCCCCCATTCCGGTATACGCCCAAATCGTGGAGCAGGTCACCCGCTTTGTGGCCTCCGGCGTACTAAAGCCCGGGGACCCGCTGCCCTCGGTGCGGTCCTTGTCCGCGCGGCTGAACGTGAACCCCAACACCCTGCAAAAGGCGTATATGGAGCTGGACAGCCGGGGCCTCACCTGCGCCGTGCCGGGAAGCGGCCGCTACATCGCCCCCGATGCAAGGGAAAAGCTGCTGCCCGCCAGCCAGAAGGGACTGGAGGAGTTCAGGCGTCTTGGCCGCAGTCTCATGGAGAGCGGCGTGCCCAGAGAGACCCTGGAGCAAATTTTGACGGATATATACGAGAAAGGAGCGTCCCATGCTGAGAGCTGAGCGCATAAAAAAATCATTCGGCAGAACCACCGCCTTGGCGGAAGTGTCCTGCGCCATTCCCGAAGGGAAAATTTACGGACTGGTAGGAGCCAACGGGGCGGGAAAGAGCACTTTGCTGCGCATCTTCGCCGGCATCTATGCCCCGGATCAGGGTCAGGTAACCCTGGACGGAAAACCCCTTTTATTGAACCCCGCCTCCAAGGCACGGGTGATTCTGGTGCCCGATGAGCTGTTCTTTTTGCCCCAGAGCGATTTGATGCGCATGAGCGCCTTCTATGAGAGCGCCTACCCCCGCTTTGACAAAAAGCGCTTCTCGGCCCTGTGCGACCGCTTCAGCCTTCCTAAAAAGACCCCCATCCGCACCTTTTCCAAGGGCATGAAGCGCCAGAGCGCCATCCTTTTGGCCCTGTGCGCCAACCCCGACTACCTGCTCATGGACGAGACCTTCGACGGCCTTGACCCCGTGGTGCGCAACGAGGTGCGCTCCCTTCTCTATGAGCAGATTCTGGAGCGGAACATGAGCGCCGTCCTCTCCAGCCACTCCTTAAGGGAGCTGGAGGACACCTGCGACCAGCTCAGCCTCCTCTATAAGGGCGGTCTGGTCTTTGAAAGCGAGGTGGCCGGGCTGAAGACCAACCTCTTTAAGCTGCAGGCGGCCTTTACGGAGGACTTCGGCAAGGAAAAGCTGGAGGGGCTGGACGTGGTCAACTATTCCCGGCAGGGGCGGGTGTGCAGCGCCATCGTCCGCGGCAACAGGGAACAGGCCCAAGCCCTTATGCTGGAGCGGGGAGCGGTGCTTTCCGAGATCCTGCCCTTGCGGCTGGAGGAGGTCTGCGTCTATGAAATGGAGGCCTTAGGCTATTCCTTTGAAAGGGAGGAAGAGAAAAATGCGTAAACTGTATCAGGAAAATCTTCGCCGCCTTGCCCCTGCAGGCCTGCTGCTGACTTTGTTCTTCGGCGCCCTGTCCCTGCTGCTGGGGCTGAGCCACAGTAAAAACACCCTTATCCACATAGAGGAACTGAACTTCCTCCTCTATATCTTCCCCTATGGGGCGGGAGCGGGGCTGACCATTGCAGGCTTCTCCTTTTTAAACAAGCGTTCCTCCAGCGATCTGTATCTGGGGCTTCCCTATAAGCGCACCACATTGTACTGGGGGGTAATGCTGAGCATCCTCACCTGGGGCGCCATTTCCTTGGGCGTGTCTTTGCTTTTGACGGGGCTGGGTTTTGGGATGCGCAACTGCCTCTTTCTCTGGAGCCACATCGGCATCCTCTTTGTCTATTGGTTCATCGCCTTTGCCCTGGTGGCGGGGGCTCTCGCCCTTGGCCAGTGCTTCAGCGGCCAGTGGTTCTTCGGCCTCTCCTGGGGACTGGTGCTGCTGTTCATGGGGCGGTATATCCTCTTTATCCATGTGATGTTTATGGACGATATTCTCCCCGGCATGATTGTGTGGGGCTACGGCGGGATTTTGAACCCGGGCATCCAATTTGCCACGGGGCTTCTGGCCAATGTCCTGAACATGTTTACAGGGGTTGGCATAGAGAACAGCTTCTTTTCTCTGGGGGGGTATATCTACAGCTTCCTGTTGTCCCTTGTATATATGGCCTTAGGCACCCTGGCCTTCTGCAAGCGCAAGGGAGAGCTTTCCGGCTCCGCCGCTTCGGGGCTGAAGATGCAGCACCTGCTCAGCATCCTCACGGGCTTTGTCCCCACTTTGCCGGGGTTGTGGCTGGCCATGAATTTAAATCGTGTGAGCACGGTGGAAACGAGTATCTGCCTGCTGGGCTTTTTGACCTTTCTTGCCTATGAGCTTATCGCCTCCCGCAGCGTGAAAAAGACCTTGAAGGCCGTAGGCTGGTACGCCGTCTCCTTGGCCGCCGCCGCGGCGTGCATAGGGTGCATGTACCTGGGGGCAAAGCTCTATGAAAAGGCCATCCCCACCAAGGGGGAGGAGATTGCTTCCGTGGCCTTTATGGAGGTGCCGGGACTGGCGGAGGACGGAGTCACCGCCAGCCGGGAGGCCCGCATCAGCGAGATTCAGCTTACAAACAGCCGTCTTCTAAACTTGACGGCAGAGGGCATTCAAGCCTGCTCGGAGGATTCCTTCTATAGAAATTACAGCTACACCGTCAGAACTCGGGTGCGCTTGAAAAACGGCATGACCATGTACCTTAGATGCCTGGTCAGCGAGGAGCTCAATGCCCTTCTTAAGGAGCAGGAAGCCTACCGGGAGGTCATCTCCTCCAGGGGACAGGAAGTGCTGGGAGTGCGCCTGTGGAACGACGGGCTGGATCCCGCCATGCAGGAAAAGTACATAGCGCTCTATGAAAAGATAGTAGAGGAGGAGGCACTGTATCCCTTTGACAATCAGGATGTGCCCATGATTCCCCTGTGGGTATATGTAAAGGAGGGTCTGCAGATCTATGAGGATCGGGTGTACCTCCGCCGCACCCGGTCCCCCGAGGCCGCCAAGATGCTGGTGGACATCTGCCACACGGAGGAGGCGCTGGCGTACTGGCAAAGGGAGGACGTCTGCTTTGACAGCCTCCTTGTGCAGGATCAAAGCCCCAACAACGGACTCACTGTGGATGTGTACTCCCCCTATTATGAGGATTCGGTGAAGACCGAGACCCTTTTGAACCTCCTTCGCCGGATGCCTCTGGCAGAAGGCACGGAGGAGCGCATTCTGCGGGTAAAGGCCCAGGGCTATGCTGTAGAAGGAAACGGCGGCTACAACGTCAGCGACATGAGCTTCTCCCTGTTCCTTGCCCCCACGGAGGAACAGTATGAAGAGTATGTGGAGTTTTTGAGAAAAGCCGGGTACTATGAGGAAAGCTACTATGACGCCGCGGAGTACGTCAGCGACACCACCTATGGCTAAGCCGAAGGAAAAGGGAGGCTCCTTCCATAACCCTTGGCTCCCCTTTTAAGGGGAGCCATGCGGGGGAAGGGGGGTATGCGCTTAAAATCTAAGGGAATCGAGATGCCTTATTGCGGAAGCCTCCCCTTGGTGAACAAGGGGAGGTGTCTCGGCGATTGAGCCGAGACGGAGGGGATGAGAGAAAATGGGTTCACAAGACCCCTCAGTCAAATCTCACTTTGTTCGGCCAGCCTCTCAAAACCCATCACAGGCGGGTTTTGCCCCCTTCGGGCTGGCTGGCAAAATACGTTGCCCCACGCAAAAAGAGACCTGATTTCTCAGGTCCCTTTTCTTTTCCTCAGTTTTGCACGAAGCGGCTTTGGCTTTTGGGAAGATTCCCCCGGTGGCCGTAGATTCTGGTCTTATTGTCCCGCTTGTTCAGCTTCGTCCACAGCCCCACGGCGGTATTTTTGCTTCCCGCTACGGCACCCTTGAGCAAGTCTGCGTTCTTAATGTCCTCAGTCTCCTCCTTTTCTGCAGGCTCTTCCGCCCCCCGCTGGCGCCTTGCCAGGGAGGCAAGGTAGCTTTTGTACATGCTCTCCGCCGCCGTCAGGGCCTTATCCCTAGCGGCATTTTGCGCCTGTGCGTTGAATTTCTCCGCCTCCATGCGGTAGCCAAGCTGGGTTTCCCAAGCCTTAAAAAGCTGTTCCGCCAGGGCTGCCCCGTAGGAAGCCTCTATGTCCCCGCGGCTCTCCAAAAGCTGGTTCTGCCGCCGATACTTTAAATCGCTCACATAGGTGCTGGCCCCCATGCCCCGGCTCCATGCGTCGGCATCCAACTGGCCGTTATATAAAGCCGCCTGCTGTTCCTGCTTTTTCAGCGCCTTTTCATAGGCCGGGCGCAGATAGCTTTCAATCCGCTCCCGCAAAGCCTCCATGTCCTCGGGGGCGTAGGGTATAAGGGTGGGTGCATACTGCTCTTTGGTCTTTTCATAGAAGCTCTCAAAGCTCTCGCTCATTCAGATTCCTCCTCTCCCTGCTCTAAAGTCAAAATTCTCTTCTCCAGCTCCGCCACCTTGTTGTACAGAATGGCAAAGTTCTGGTTCAGGTTGCTCTCGTTTTGGGCAATGGCGCTGTCTGCCTCCATGGCGTCCTCCCCCTTTTGAGGGCGTCGGCTCAGATACAGGGGAAACAACGCCTGCATTCCCGTTTCCATAGTGTGTTCTCCTTTCTTTTTTTGTTATCCCGGAATGTGCTTCTGCCTGTCCATCAGCAGCTCCATGCCGCCCAAAAGGCAGAAGTCCTTTCCCTGCAGGTTTTTCAGCGTAAGCTGAATCCGCCTGCCGCCTCCCTGCAGCCGGGCGACTCCAAGCTGTCCCCAGGAGGCCAGGGGCAGGGTAGAAAAGCAGCTTCCGCTTTCCCAGCCCGCTTCCACGTCCAAGGCTCCTTCCCCCCAGCCTGCCGCCGTCAGATCCATAAGCCGCTTTTCTTCATACAGGCTCCCTGCCGCCGTCCACGGGGTCTTCCACAGGGCCTCAATGGCTGCGCCGTTGTAGGTGTCGCTTTGGTCAAAGACGCACAAGGCCCCCGCCCCCGTAAGAAGGTACAGCTTTCCTTGGCAGCTATAAAGATCCACCGCGGAGAACCCCCGCAGAAGCAAAAAGCAGTCCCGCTCTATGTCATATACGGCCACGGCGTCCTCATAGGCGCTTTGAGCCGACAGCTTCAGGGTGAAGTACAGCTTGGTGCCGCACACGGCGCTCATGCAATGGCTTAGATCCGCCTTCTTTAAAAGACGGTTCAAATCCCCGCCGTGAGGGGGTCTGCGCAGGGTCTGGCCGTCATAAAAGTACAGCCCCGTCTCCGTCAAAAAGAAGAGCCTGTCCCCGTAGGCAAGGCACGCCGTGTGCCGAGGCTCCCACAGGGGGCCTTCCACAGGCTGAATGCGGAAGTTGGAGGGTCTGTCCCCCAGCAGGCGGTAGAGCCTGTCCCGCTTCAAAATCACAAGCTGGTTGCTCATGGCCTTCAGCCCCGTAATGGGGGAGGAGTCCGTACCCACCTCCATGTAGCCGCCGGACACGTCCGCCCCCTCTTTAGCCGTGCCCCAGTTGTCTATGGAGCGTCCGTCCCCCGGGGCTTGGCTCCAGTACAGTCTGGCGGGGTGGGCCCTTTCCCCTGCGGCAAAGAGGCGGCCGAAGTAAAGGGCCAGATAGTTTACCGGCGCCTGAGACTGCTTTTCCTCACTGCCGAAAACGGTGACGTCGTCTGCATCCTCCTGCCAACAGCGGATGGGGTACTTGCCGCTGGCAATGAGAAGCTGTTCCTGCTCCCCGATCTTCACGGGGAGAAAATCAAAGCGGCTGCCGTCCTCGGCAGGGGTTCCAAAGCCCCAGATGCCGCTCCACATCTCCTGAGATTCCTTGTAGCGCCAGATGCCGTCCTTGCGCAGGACGATGCACCCCGGGTTCCCCGTCTCTCTGGGCCAAAGGTGAAGGCGGAAGAGGGTCTGGGTGCCGCTGAGGGGGTTGCGGAAGACCCTGGAAAAGCCTCCCGCCCGCTTCAGCTGTCCGTCCTCCGTGTCCACATTCCACGCCTCCTTGGCCCACTGGAGGGAGTTTTCCCCTTCAAATTCAGGCTGTACCCCCATAAAGGGGCCCAGTTTCAAAGTGGTCAATGCCATTGTGTGTCTCCTTTCTGTCCTTTACAGCATGTTGTAAAACCGATTCTCCCAAGGCCCCGGCTGGTTCTTGATCCAGGCCTGCTTCTGCTGTTCGTACAAAGCCATGGAGAAGCGTCCCACATTGTAGGCCCCTGCGTCCAACTGGGCCTTTTCCTTGGCGGCAATATAGCTGACCAGCAGGTTGTGACAGCCCTCGGGAAGCTGGGGATCCTCCCAGTCCTCCTCTATGGCCGGGGGCATGTAGCGGTAGACCACCTCCACCGTGTCCCCCTCCTTCAGCCCCGGAATGAGAATGTCCCGGGAGGAGCCTGCGTAGTAGAAGGGCAGGCGCTTTCCCTCTTTTTCTATCCCCAGCACCTTGACACAGGGGTAAAAGAGAGCGTCGGGGTAAAGATACCCGCCTTCCTCCAAGGTCATCTCCTCCCGATGCCAGGGGCGCAGGCTCAAGCCCAGATCGCACAGGGCCTCGTTGCACCAGAATACCAGCTTGGGCCGCCACAGCTCCAGGGTGTCTTCATCGTCGGGAAGCCCCACCAAGGCCATGCTGGTTTTTAATATGGTCAAAAGATTCATCTGCGCCTCCTTAACCGATGCGGCAGCCTCCCGGCCCCCTGTATCCAGCCACCAGACCGGGGTCGCAGAGAAGACTCCTCTGGCTTTCCTCCACCACCCTGGCAATGGCGGGGGAGACGTATACGGTTTTGTCCGTGGGCAGGCGGAAGTTTACGCCGTTGACGGAGCCCTCCAGATGCCGCCCCCACAGAGCAGAGGG
>CAYUHW010000012.1:0-14307 GCA_964444605.1 uncultured Christensenella sp.
CCATACGGGAAAGCCCGTTTGCAATGCCATCGTCTGGCAGTGCCGCCGCACCTCGGAGTACTGCGACAGCCTGAAGGCCAAGGGGCTGGTGGACAAGATTCGGGAAAAAACCGGTCTGGTCATCGATGCGTATTTCTCCGGCACCAAAATCCGCTGGATTCTGGAGAACGTGCCCGGCGTGCGTGAGCTGGCGGAGAAGGGCGATGCCATTTTCGGCACCATCGACACCTGGCTCATGTGGAACCTGTCCGGCGGAAAAGTCCACAAGATTGATTATTCCAACGCTTCCCGCACCATGCTCTTCAACATTAAGGAAGCTAAGTGGGACGATGAGATTCTGGAAGAACTGCACATCCCCAAAAGCATGCTTCCCGAAGCCTGCCCCTCTTCCGGCATCTTCGGCTATACGGTTCCCGAGCTTTTCGGAGGCGAAATTCCCATGGCCGGTGCTGCAGGCGATCAGCAGGCGGCTCTCTTCGGTCAGGCCTGCTTTAAGCCCGGCGAAGCAAAGAACACCTACGGTACCGGCTGCTTTACGCTGATGAACATCGGCACCAACATCAAATATTCCAACAACGGTCTGGTAACCACCATTGCCTGGGGTCTTGACGGAAAAATCGAGTACGCTCTGGAGGGCTCCGTCTTTGTGGCCGGTGCCGCCATTCAGTGGCTCCGCGACGAAATGCGGCTGGTGGAGGAGAGCCCCGATTCCGAGTTCTTTGCCACCAAGGTAAAGGACACCAACGGCTGTTATGTGGTGCCTGCCTTTACTGGCTTGGGCGCTCCCTATTGGGATCAGTACGCCCGCGGCTGCATTGTGGGTCTGACCAGAGGCGTCAACCGCAACCACATCATCCGCGCCACCGTAGAATCCCTGGCCTATCAGTCTGCGGATCTGCTTTTTGCCATGGAAAAGGATTCCGGCTTGAAGCTGGATGCTTTGAAGGTAGACGGCGGTGCCTGCAAGAACAACTTCATGATGCAGTTCCAGTCCGACATCATCAACGCCAAGGTACTGCGTCCCCGCTGTGTAGAGACCACGGCCATGGGTGCGGCCTATCTGGCCGGTCTCGCCGTTGGGTACTGGTCCAGCAAGGAGGACGTGGTCAACAACTGGGCCATCGATCGCACCTTTACTCCCTCCATGGAGGAAGGCGAGCGTGAAAAGCTCTTGAATGGCTGGCATAAGGCCGTCAAGTGCTCCTTCGGCTGGGCAAAATAAGAGATTCCCTTGCCCGCTCTGCTGTCCTTTTGGCGGCAGGGTGGGTGTATAGCAAAACAACAAAAAGAAAGAGGTATTACCGTGAATTACTTCCTCAGCGAACTGCTTGCGACCATGACCCTGATTTTCCTTGGCGACGGCGTCTGCGCCAACGTCAGCCTGAATAAATCCGGTATGAAAGGGGCCGGCTCCATTCAGATTACCATTGCTTGGGGCCTTGCCGTTACCATTTCTGCCTTTATGTACGGAAGCACGGCCGGTGCCGCCTGCATGAATCCCGCCTGTGTCATCGGCAATATTGTGTTGGGCAATGTATCGCTTATCAACGGCGGTTGGATGATTCTGGGCGAGATGGTCGGTGCTTTCATCGGCGCTTTCTTCGTACATATGTTCTTCAAACAGCAGTTTGACGCTACGGAAGATCCTGCCGTAAAGCTGGGCGTTTTTTGCACCGCTCCTTCCGTAAAGCACACTCTGAACAACTTCTTCTGCGAGTTCGCCGGAACCGCTTTGCTGTTCTGGTTCGGAAACGCCGCCGGTATCTGGGGCCCCGACACCACGGCCTTGTCCGCCATCCCCACCTTCTGCATCATTCTGGCTATCGGCATGAGCCTTGGCGGTGCTACCGGGTATGCCATCAACCCTGCCCGTGACGCAGGTCCCCGTCTCTATCATACCATTGTCTTCAAGGGCGATGACCACGACTGGAGCTATGGCTGGAAGGTTGTCGTAGCCGACATCTCCGGCGCCGTCTTTGCAGCCTTGCTGTTCATGGCGCTTCAGGGCGTTGCGCTTTGAACCGTAACCCCAAAAGGATGAAAACCGCAGCGGTATAGCGGTTTTTCGGGGCTGTTCCTGTGCGGACGCATATGTCCCCCGAGGGACAGTCCCTTTTGTTTGCAAATGGATACCGAGGTACAACAAATGTATGACGTAATTATTATCGGCGGCGGTGTGGTAGGCTGTGCCGTGGCGAGATTTCTCTCCCGCTTTGAAGCCAAAACCATGCTGCTGGAAAAGACCAACGACATCTGCAACGGGCAGAGCAAGGCCAATACGGCCATTATTCACGGCGGCTATGACTGCAAGCCCAATACTTTAAAGGCTAAGTTCAACGTGGAGGGCAACGCCATGTTCCAGCAGATGCACGAGGAACTGGATTTCCCCATTCAGTGGAACACCTCGCTGATTGTCTCCTTTGATTTGGAGAATCACGGAGCGCTGGAAAAGCTCTTGGAGCAGGGAAAAAAGAACGGCTGCCGCGGGGAACTGCGCATTATTGACGAGGAGGAACTAAGGCGGCGGGAACCCAACGTGGGGAAGGAAGCGAAGGAGGCACTGCTGGTCGGCTCCGGCGGCATCTGCTGTCCCTACGAAATGACTGTGGCCTTTGCGGAGAATGCCGCCATGAACGGAGCGGAGTTCCGCCGCAATGCAGAGGTTACGAACCTTGTTAAGCTGTCAAACGGAAACTGGCAGGTGGAATCCAATATCGGCACCTTTGAAACCCGGGCGGTGGTCAATGCCGCAGGCATTTATTCCGATGTGTTCAATAATATGGTGTCGGCACACAAGGTGCATATCCGTCCCAGAAGGGGTGAGTATTACATTGTGGACAAGAAGTATGCGGACACCTTCCATGCCTCCATGTTCCAGCTTCCCACCAAAATGGGCAAGGGCATTCTGATTTCCCCCACGGTGGACGGCACACTGCTGGTAGGCCCCACTGCAGAGGACATTGAGGATAAGGAGGATAAACGCTGCACCGCCGAAGGCTTGGCCAAGACCATTGAATTTGGCTCCAAGACCTGGAACAATATTCCCATGCGGGGCTTTATCACCACCTTTGCGGGAAACAGAGCCACCGGGGACAAGGGAGACTTTGTCCTTGGCGAAGCGGAGGATGCGGAGAACTTCTTTAACTGCTGTGCCGTGGAAAGCCCGGGTCTGACCTCTTCCCCCGCCATCGGCAAGTGGCTTTCCGAGCAGATAGCGGAGAAGCTGGGACTTAAGGAAAACAAGGCCTTCAATCCCATCCGCAAGGGCATTCCCAAGTTCAGGGAAATGTCCGATGCAGAGCGCATCAGAGCCATTGCCGCCAACCCGGATTATGCCAGGATTGTCTGCCGCTGTGAGTCCATTACCGAGGCGGAGATTCGGGAATCCATCCGCCGCCCCGTGGGCGCCCGAGATGTAGACGGCGTCAAACGCCGCACAAGAGCGGGCATGGGGCGCTGTCAGGCCGGGTTCTGCACCCCCCGCACGGTGGAAATTCTGGCGGAAGAGCTGGGCATTTCCCCGCTGGAGGTTACCAAGTTCGGCGGAGACTCCGTGCTTTTGAAGGAGCACCTCTTTGGGGAGGATAAGTAAGTATGCGTAGCGTAGAAGTATTGATTATCGGCGGCGGTCCTGCGGGATTGGCAGCAGCCATAGGTGCGTACGAAGCCGGATGCAGAGACATTCTGATTCTGGAGCGGGAAGAGAAGCTGGGAGGCATTTTAAAGCAGTGCATCCACAACGGCTTCGGTTTGCACACCTTTAAAGAGGAGCTGACCGGCCCTGAGTACGCCCAGCGCTTTATCGACAAGGTTATCGACTATGAGATCCCCTTCCAGTGCGATACCATGGTCATTCACATCACTGAGGACAAGGTGGTGACCTGCGTTTCCAGAGACAACGGTCTTCAGCATTTTCAGGCCAAGTCCCTTATCTTGACCATGGGCTGTCGGGAGCGTCCCAGAGGCTCTTTGGGCACCCCCGGCGAACGCTGCGCCGGCATCTACACCGCCGGCACCGCCCAGAAGTTTACCAACCTGAAGGGCTTTATGCCCGGCAAGGAAGTGGTCATTCTGGGCTCCGGAGACATCGGCCTTATTATGGCGCGCCGCATGACCTTCATGGGCGCCAAGGTGCATGCCTGCGTGGAACTGATGCCCTATTCCAGCGGTTTGAAGCGGAATATCGTCCAGTGCTTGGACGATTTCAACATCCCCCTGCTGCTGAGCCATACGGTGGTGGACATTCACGGCCGAGAACGCTTGGAGGGGGTTACCGTAGCCAAGGTGGACGAGAAGCTAAAGCCTATTCCCGGCACGGAGCAGTATTTCCCCTGCGACACATTGCTTCTGTCCGTGGGCCTGATTCCCGAAAACGAGCTTACGGCCATGGCCGGGGTGGAGATTGCTCCCACCACCAGCGGCGCCGTAGTGGACGAGAGTCTGCAAACCTCTGTGGACGGCATCTTCTCCTGCGGCAACGTCCTGCATGTCCATGACTTGGTGGACTTTGTTTCCGAGGAAGCCGGGAAGGCCGGTGCCAACGCTTGGCTCTATGTGCAAAATCTCCTTCCCAAAGCGGAGAAAAAAGTGCCTGTGGTCATGGGTTACGGAGTGGGCGGCATTGTGCCTCAGTTTGTCGGCAGCCAAGTAAAGGCTCCCGTAAACTTCATGTTCCGCCCGAGGAACGTATATAAGAATGCACGGGTGGCGGTGGCCGTGGACGATGAGGTAATTTACTCCAAGAAAGCCATGATTCTGGCCCCCGGAGAAATGGTCAACGTAAAAATAGACCCGGAAAAGCTGTCCAAACTGGCAGAAGCCCAAGCCATTCATGTTAGAATCGAGGTGCCGGAAGCATGACGTATGAACTGACCTGTATTAATTGCCCCATGGGCTGCCGCATTACCGCCGAGTATGACGGGAAGGAAGTCACCAACATTCAGGGATACACCTGCGCCCGTGGAAAAGCCTATGCGCAAACGGAGATTACCAACCCCACCCGCATGGTCACAGCCCTTTGCCGCATTTACGGCACGGAGGAACCCCTGTGCGTCAAGACCAACCGTCCGGTAGAAAAATCCAAGATCTTTGAGGTTCTGGAGGCATTGAAAAAGACGGTGGTCGTCCGTCCTGTACACATCGGCGATGTGGTCATCGAAAATGTATGCAATACCGGCGCCAATATCATCGCCACGGAAGAAATCTATTAACCCGCACACCTGAAGCCTCGGACAAGGCTAAGGGGTCATAGAACATAAAAGCATCCGCACGGTAGTACGGATGCTTTTTATCTTTTGCAAAATGAAAGGCGGGGGCCGTCCCTTTTTAAATGACGATGCCGCCGTCCACGGCCAGAATCTGCCCTGTAACCATGGGGGACTCCAGAAGATACAGAACGGCTCGCGCCACGTCTTCGGGGGCAACATAGCTTTCCAGCGGGGTATCCGCGCGGAAAGCTTCCAAATCCTCCCGAGAGAGGGCAGCGTTCATGGGGGAGGGCACCAGCCCCGGCGCCACGGCGTTGACACGAATGCGGCTGGGAGCCAGTTCCTTAGCCAAAGCCTTGACCATGGCGTTGACGGCTCCCTTGGAGGCGGAGTACACCACCTCGCAGCTGGCACCGATCTGCCCCCACATGGAGCTGATATGAATCAAAGACCCGCCGTCGTGCACCCGCAGGGCTTTAGAGGCAGCTTTGGAAATCAGCAGAGCGCTTTTTACGTTTACGTTCCAAACATGCTCCATCTGCTCTTCCGTCACATCCGTGAGGAGCATTTGAGGAAGGGCCGTACCCATGCAGTTGATAATGGCCTCGGGAGAGCCCAGCCGCTGCCGTGTCTCCTTGAACAAGGCTTCCACTTCCTCGGCCTTTGTGCAATCATGGCGCAAAAGGACATAGGAATAGGGGAGGGGAGAGAGCTTTTCCTGCAACTCCCTGCAGGAATCCTCCCGATTGCAGTGACAGGCCACCTGATACCCATGCTCCATAAGGGTACAGGCCACTCCGAAGCCAATGGTGCCTGAGGCACCGATAACCAGAGCCGTCTTCATTTTATTCCTCGTATACGCCCAGAATTTCGGCTATATATTGGGTGTGCTGGTCGCCTTTGGGATAGTAGCGGGAGAGAATGGCAGGCTCCTCAATATTTTCCATGGGGATTTCCGTGCGGTGGAGGATGCGGCATTCAATGTGGAAGCGGCAGCCGGCAAGACCGCCCTGTCCGTCAAAACGGGAGGGGAGAACAGTAAGATTTTGCGTCTCCAGCTTGTTTACATCCCGCCCGGAGCGGGTGCCGCAAAAACGAAGAGCCTCTTTCATGGCGTCTTTTTCGGGCACACTCAGAGTAAAGTATTGGCTATTTTCCAGCAGGGCATGGGTATGGCGGCTGTGACGCACATACACCGTGGCCGTAGGCCGTCCCCAGATGACGCCAAGGTGCGCCCAGCCAATGGTCATGGGGTTATCCTGCACCATTAAAAATATTCCGCCTTCCTGCAGTCTTTGGGCAGTCAATTCCATCCAGTTTTCAGGCAGCATACACATTCCTCCGATTATATGGTTTAGAACAGCATAGCACATTTTTTAAAAGAAAAAAAGAGGCTCTTTTTCGAAGTGTCTATGGAAAAGAACCGATAAAGCAGGGGTCTAAATGCCCCTGCTCATTTTCCCTTTATGCGCCCTCGCGGTGAAAACACATCTCCCGCACATTTCTTTGGAAGAGCATGACAATGCCCCAGATGCCGGACAGACCTACCAGGCAATAGACAATGCGGCTGAGGAGAGAGCCGGCACCAAAGATGGCGGCCACCAGATTAAAATCAAAGAAGCCAATCAGCCCCCAATTTAAAGCACCCACGGCCATGAGAATCAAAGCCAATACGTTCATAGAAAAAAACTCCTTTCTCCGGCTTCGGCCGGTTCTTGGCGGTAGTTTGCCAAAAGAAAGGAGTTTTTATGCTTCTCTGTCGTTTGAGATACCCTCGACGGTATACTCCGCCAAGAATTACAAAGGCTTTTCGATTAGCACCTCGATGAATTGAGCGCACTTATCCCGATGACGATCGCTGTTCAGCCATTTTACCATAAGGCACACGTTGGGGTACTGAAACAGGTTCACAATGCCCCTGTAATAGGGAAGAGCATAGGCTTCATCTTCATTCAAGGTGTAGTGTCGCAGGATTACCGAAAGAGCTTCGGCTTGTTCCGTCTCCTGCTTTGAAAGCAACTCCGAAAGGGACAAGGCCTCAAAGTCCTCTTCTTCAGGGAACCAATTGGTTTCGTTCAAAAAGACGTTGATGTTGACATCCGTGCCCGCCATATTAAAATCTATGAGGCCGACAAAGTGCCCGTCCTTGTGCAATTCGTTGGTGCTGTTCAAATTCCCTTGATACACACACCGAGGGAGCTTGCGGAATACGGGCAGTATTTGTTTTCGCAGGACCGTATTATAGGCAGCCACTTTTTTGCCAAAGCATCCAATCCGTTTTTTCGGAGGGCCTCCATGAGCGTATTGGCGTTTTCCTGCTTTTCGTCTATGTCCACGTCCAAAGGGGCACGATCGATGATGCTCCACATGGACTTCGTTTCCGACAAATCCACTCCGCTGTACTTTGCGGCCAATACCCCAAATGCTCTATAACTTCCTTGCGGTCATGCTCCGTATCCCCAGTATGGGATAGATTGCATATTCCTCCACAAAGCAGGTGTACGCTTTGCCGTCCTTCTGCAGGGCATAGGACAGGGCGCCGTCCAAAGTCGGAATAAGGGAAGGGCAATACACGCCGATGGAACGATACCGGGCAATGAGCCCGCGTATTTCCTGCAGCCGTGCCTCCCACATGGACACAAAGGAATTGACCTTCAAAACATATTTGTCATCCAGAATATAGTTCAAGCGCCAATCTTCGCCGCCGTGGGAGCTGTCGATATATCGGGTGATTTTTTGAGCGGATACTCCGAAATGGGACAGTATGCTTTATATTTCTGCAATTTCCAACTTTGTTATGTGTTGTGAAAGAATACCTTGCCCCTTTAGGCCCAGGCGTAGGGGTCATTGCTGCGCTTTTTCTTTTCCTGAATGAGCTCCACTTCAAAGCGGTCAAAGTCCACGGGCTCCATAAAGTCATCGGCTTTGAAGACCACGCGGGAAAACTGCCTGAGATCTCTGAAGTGTTTTTCCAGCAGAACCGGTCGGCTTAAGTCCAACTGCTGGCAAAGGTCATGAATGATTTCTTCCCACTTGCCTTCATCAGGAACACCGTAGGAGACATATTCTCCTACGGTGTCCAGACGAATTTTATGGTTGATTAGTACTTTTCCCCAAACCCGCATAAATCAATCCACAATGACAAACCAAGCTACGGCGTACAGGCTGGAGCCGTCGGTATACAGCCCGTTCAGGGTGGAGTAAATCTTGTAGGAAGAACCGATGCGCTCGGAGGGCTTCCACTTCTCGCTCATGTTGATGACGTAGATGTTGGTGGTTTCGCCCTTGGCAGTCTTGGCGGCGAAGCAAACCACTTCCAGTCCGTCTACTTCCTCAACGGAGACGATCTTTCCGGCAAAGCGGTAAGCGCCGTCGTCCGTGGGATTGGCCATGACCTCGGAGAAGGTATAGCTTCTGTACACTTCGTGGTACTTGGAGCGGAAGGCCTTAATCATCTCGTCCTTGGAAGAGGTCATGCGGCTGACATAGCAGCTCAGATCCTTTTCCTCATACCCTTCCTGAGAGGCATGGAGATTGATCTTATACAGACCGTAGCTCTTGGCGTTGAAGGTCACTTCCATGCTGTAGGTGCCGTCCGCATTGACCACCACGCTGCCGCAGGCAACGTCGCTGTTGTCGCAGGAAGCGGTAATGGTGCTGCCGGGAGAAACGGTGCCGCTGATGGTCATACGGTTGGCGGTGCCGGCACGGTGGCTGTTTGCTTCTCCGTTGACGGTCAGGGTCATGGCTTCGGGAATGTATACGTAGGGATTGGCGGTAAAGACGTAGGTAGCGGTGGCGTAGTTCTCCTTGCTGGCCTTAATGGTCACGGTTTCGGCTACGTCGCCGGTGACTTCATAGTCGCCCATGAAAATGCCTTCGTTGTATACATCCAGCTTCTTATCGTTGGCATAGACGCTTACATTATGATCGTCCACAACGCCCTCAATGTGCAGAACGTTGTTCTTGTCGGCCATAATGCCATCGGCAGGAATTTCTGCAGGGGTGGTCAAATTCAAACTGACGGTGGGGAAGGTAATGGTCTGGGGGGCTACCTCCCGCAGGGTCTTGGTGCCGTCGGCGCTGATAATGTACAGTTCAGGAGTGAAGGTATATTCGGGGGTCTCCAAAGGCGCATTGGGATAGAAGCAGCTCTTGGGAATCACCATGCTCAGGTGGGTCACGGAGCCGTCTGCATTGTTGTTGGAGCCTTGAGCGCCTTCCTGCCAGGGGAGAGTCATGACGGCAGTTTCTCCGGGGAGCAGGTATACGTAGAAGACGAAGCATTCCTGGTCGTATTCATTTACGGTTTCGCTCACTTCTACCTGGCTGTAGTCCATGCTGCTGCCGTTTACATTGCCCTGCTGCTGATTGTCGGAGCCGCTGCTGGCGCTCTGCTGGTCATTCTGACCGGACTGATTGTTCTGGCTATCCTGAGCGCCCTGGTTCTCGCTGCCCTGGCAATTAAACTGCAGGAAAGCGGGAAGGCGCTTTTTCATTTCGGCACCGGACAGGTTGAAATAGGCCACAATGCCCACCATCAGCAGAACAATCAACACTACGGCGCCCAGCAAAATGCCAACCAGATTTACGCCGCCCTGAGAAGACTTCTTTTTGCGGCCGCGGGGAGGCGTGGGTTCATACTCTTCGTATTCCTCTTCATCGTCATCCTCGTCGTATTCATCGTCGTCATCTTCTTCGTCGCCGTCTTCTTCATCGTCATCCTCGTCCTCTTCATCCTGCTTGCGGCGGCCGAAACCGAAAAGACCCTTACGGCGGACGGGCTCGTCTTCTTCCTCTTCCTCGTCCTCGTCCTCGTCGTCTTCTTCGTCTTCATCTTCGTATTCGTCCTCATCCTGCTTGCGGCGGCCGAAACCAAAGAGGCCCTTGCGGCGGGCGGGCTTTTCTTCCTCTTCGTCCTCCTCATCTTCGTCGTAATCATCCTCATCGTCATCTTCTACCACAACGGGGGTGCGCTTACGGGAAAAACGGGTGGTTTTTTCCTCGGGTTCCAACACTCTGGCAGGAGCGGGGGCTTCCTCTTCGTCCTCTTCATCCGCAACGGCTGCCTCTTTGGCGGCGGGCACGTTTTCCTTTGCAGGGTCGGCATGGACGGCCGGCTTCTGCCAGGAAGGGGCACGGTTGAGTCTGGGCTGGAATACAGGCTCCCGCCTGGGTTCGGCCTCAGCTTCGGGAGCGGGAGCGTCCTGAGAGACGGCAGTATCCTGCTCCTTCAAATTTGCGTTGCATACTTTGCAGAAGTTGGCGTGGTCGGTATTGTAGGCCCCGCACTCTTTGCAGATCATATTGAAATCCTCCTTGGATCATGTTAGGGTGTTCTGCTTAAGATTATAAGTGAGTTTTGTTGCCGATACATGACGAATATGTAAACATTTTTCGCAGGAACGCAAATCAGTCATTGCCAGAGACTGTCTGCTGTGGTATAAATAGGAACGGTTGGCGGTTCACCGTCTGCTCTGCCTTTGGCATACTATAAAAGTGAACCGCTTTGCAAAGGAGATATCCTATGATATATTTTGACAACAGTGCCACCACCCGTGTGCTGCCTCAGGCGGCGCAAGAGGCTTTTCGTGCCATGACCGAAGATTTTTTGAACCCGGCCGGTGCCTACGGCGGCGCCGCTCAGATTCAAAAGCAGGTGGAAGCCGCCCGCAGCCGCTTGGCTCGTCCCTTGGGCGTTGCCAATGAGGAGATATTGTTTACCTCCGGGGGTACGGAAAGCAACAACATGGCCATCCACGGCACGCTGAAGCTATGGAGAGGCTCTTGCCGTGTGCTGGTTTCTGCCGTGGAGCATCCCTCCGTATATGAAACGGCCATGGGACTGCAGAAGGACGGGGTGGAGGTGATTCCCGTGCCGGTGAACGGACAGGGTGCCCCGGATCTTGCATTTTTGCAGGCCCATCTCACGGAGAACACGGCGCTCGTGTCTTTGATGCATGTGAACAACGAGCTGGGCGCCGTTTTGCATATTCCGGAAGCAAGCAGTCTCATCCGCCGCTATGCCCCCAATGCCCTTTTCCATGTGGACGGAGTGCAGGGATATTTGAAGGCGGAGACAGAGGGACGCTGGTTTGATTTATACTCCATATCGGCGCATAAGTTCCATGGCCCCAAGGGCTTTGGTGCATTGTACAAGCGCCGGGGCATTCGCTTTGCCGGCGGACAAACGGGCGGGGGACAGGAACAGAACCTGCGCTCCGGCACCACCAACGTGCCGGGTGCCTTGGCCTCCGGGGCAGCGGCGGAAGTTTATTACGCCAATCGGGAGGCCTGGCGTTCCCAAATGCGGGCGTGCAAAAAGCGGCTGTATGAGAACATGTCCACCTTGCCTGATGTAATGCTGAACGGCCCTGCAGTGGAGGAGGGAGCGCCCCACATCCTCAACCTGTCCTTTATGGGAGTACGGGGGGCGGTGCTTCTCAATGCTCTGTCCCAGCGGGGGGTGTATGTGGCCACGGGCTCTGCATGCTCCTCTCACAAAAAGGGAAAGAACCGCATTCTGTCCGCTTCCGGCATCGAAGGTGCCAGGCAGGAGGGAGCCATTCGCTTCAGCTTCTGCCCCTTCAATACCCTGGAAGAGGTGGACACGGCCTCCGACATCATTGCCGAACAAGTCGCATTTTTGCGCAGATATAAGAGAAGATAACAGGAGAAGATATATGGAACAGGCGATTTTGATTAAGTATGCTGAGATTCATCTCAAGGGACTCAATCGTCCCTTTTTCGAGAAAAAGCTGGTGAGCAACATTCGGCGGGCTTTGCTTCCTCTGGAACCCAAGATTGTGCGGGAACAGGGACGGGTGTTTGTGTACGGCATTGGGGAAGAGGATATGGAACCGACCGTGGAAAAGCTGACCAAGGTGTTCGGCATCCACTCTCTGTGCGTGACCCGCTGTATCGACAAGGACTGGGAAACCATTGTGCGCCATGCCGCCGCTCTTATGGAAAGCTATCCTCAGGGCACCACGTTTAAGGTCTTTGCCCGCCGTGCCGACAAGCGCTTCCCCATGACCAGCGAGGAAATCTGCCGTGAGCTGGGCGGGCGGATGCTGGATTTGTATCCCGGCTTAAAGGTGGACGTGCACAAGCCTCAGGTGCCACTGACCGTAGAAATCCGTCAGGACCGCTGCTTTGTATACACCCGTGAGATTCCTGCCTGCGGCGGTATGCCCGTGGGCACCAACGGCAAGGCCATGCTGCTTATTTCCGGCGGCATCGACAGCCCCGTAGCCGGGTACATGATTGCCAAGCGGGGAGTATCTCTGGCGGCCATCCACTATTACAGCTACCCCTACACCAGCGAGCGGGCCAGGGACAAGGTCATCGACCTCGCCAAAATCGTTTCCGGCTATGCAGGCCCCATGGATTTGTATCTGGTGCCCTTTACAGAAATCCAGACCACCATCTACGACAAGTGCCCCTCCAGCGAGACCACCGTGCTCATGCGGCGGCTTATGATGAAGATTGCCCAGCTTACAGCCGAGCAGTGCGGCTGTCAGGCACTGATTACGGGAGAAAGCATTGGTCAGGTGGCCAGCCAGACCATCGAGAGTCTGGCCGTAACCAATGATGCCGTGTCCATGCCGGTGTTCCGTCCCCTCATCGGCTTTGACAAGGAGGAGATTGTAGAGCGGGCGGAGAAGATTGGCACCTTTGAAACTTCCATTTTGCCTTACGAGGACTGCTGCACCGTGTTCGTGCCCCAGCACCCCGTAACCAAGCCCAAGGTGGACAAGCTCAGAGAGAGCGAAGCGCTGGTGGACTTTGCTCCCCTCATCCAAAGGGCCATGGAAAATACGGAAGTACTGCGGATTTCACACAATGTTTCCGATTGATGGGCCTTGGACGTGGTATACTGAATGAAAAACTGATGTAAGGAGGTACTTCACATGAAGACGTTGCTTCGAGCCATCGGATCGCTGGTGGTGGTAATCTGTCTTGCCGCTTTTGTGCTTTTTAAATTAAACGAGAAGGGATTCATCTCCGGCTCCCTTTCCGCATGGGTTACGTCCATTACCGAGCATGTAATGGGCATTAAGGATGAGACCAAGGACTTTTTGGAGGAGGAAGGCATTACCCTGCCCACGGCTCGCCCTGCGCAGACGGAAGCACCCGCCAGCGAAGGCCCTGTGCTCACCTCCCCCGAAACCCAAATTAGCCCCGAACCCAATGCCGGCTGACATAATTCCAATCTAAAAAGCACCACGGACTTTTGGCTCATGGTGCTTTTTTGTTTTTCGGTGGCATGACAAAAGCGGGAAAAGAAAGGCGGAAGACAGTCATCCGTTTTCCTTATAGGGGAGGAAAATGAAAGCATCCCAGCCGTATTCTTCTCAAATCGAATGCCTTTTCCGTGATTTCATGACATAGAGGCACAAAAAAACAGAAAATCCAACAATACAATAGGAGAACTTTACAAAAAAGAGTTGAAATTCAGAAGGAAATATGATATATTGAAACCAAGCGAAGCAACGTATTTGCCTCCAATGATACTTTTGCTTCGCTAGGACAGCGGATGGTGCGACGAGCCACCCGCTGTCCGTTTTTTATGCAGTTTTTTATCAGCGTAAAATGGCATCCAGCTCCTGTTGGGCTTTTTCCAGGGCTTCTTCCGGGGTCTCTTTGTGGGACAGGGCAGACAGCAGATGCTTACCCAGAACGGACTCGAATTCCCGCTGGTTGAAGTCCACATGCATGGGGGAGAGGATGGGCTGACGGATACCCAGCCGAATGTTGCGGGGCAGTTCGGCCAGCCACGGATAGGTATCCAAAACCTCCTGCTGCTCATAGATACAGCGGCAGGCGCAAACGCCCCCCAGCATGACCAGCTTAGGGGCAATGTCTTCTCCTGTGGCCCAGCGGATAAAGTCATAGGCATCTTCCTTCTGGGAACTGTTTTTATGGATGCACAGGGAGCCGCCGCCCAGCAGAGGGTGGCCGCCGGGAATGGGGGCAAACCCAATCTCCAAGCCTACGTTGGCGCTCTGATTCCGCACAAAGTGGGAGGAGTGGTTGGCAAACAAAATGGCCGTGGCGGTTTGGCCGTTGACAAAGTCCTGGGCACTGCTGCTCCAGC
>CAYUHW010000013.1:0-14053 GCA_964444605.1 uncultured Christensenella sp.
GTCCTGCACCCACTGAGGAGCCTACTCCCAGTCCCGAACCCACTGAGGAGCCTACTCCCAGTCCCGCTCCCACTGAGGTGCCCGATCCTCAGGTCGACCTCATGATTCCCGTAAAGAAGATTGTGGAGAAGACGGGCAGCTACCTTCCCAACACCGATACCACCTTCAACTTCAGCGTGAAGCTTTCCAACAAGGAGAGCGGCACCGATAAGATTGTGGTGAAGTGGGGCGATGCTCCCATTGCGGACGGCAAGTTCTCTCTCACCGTCAAGGCAGGGGAGACCGGTGCTTCCGGATACCTGTATATCAGCGGCCCCCTCAGCCAGATTGCCAATCTTTCCGGAACCATTAAGGAGATTGTTCCCGAGAGCACCGGTAAGTGGACTTACGACATCAAGGTGTATTCCTTCACAACGGATGCCGAAGGTAGCTTTGCTTCCTTCTACTACTACACTTTGGACGGAAGAACCCATTCCGCTTCTGCCGCTGAGTTCACCAACCAGTTCAAGGAGGATGTGCCCCGCACGACTCTGACCGTTAAGAAGGTCTGGCAGGATAAAGGCTACGAGAAGAAGCGTCCCGACTCCGTCACTGTAGAGCTGTACTACTACCAGAAGGATAAGAACGGCAAGGACACCAAGACCAAGGTGCTCTACAAGGTAAACGGTAAGTCCATTACCGCCGAGCTCAATGAGAATAACGATTGGAGCTACACCTTCGAGAATCTGGATGCCCGCTGGACTTGGACCGTGGACGAGGTAAAGACGCCTTCCGGATACAGCCGCAAGGTAACCCTCAGCGCCGACAAGAAGACCGCTACCGTCACCAACACCTACGGCGCACAGCCTAAGACCGGCTTTGACGGGTTGCCCCTGATTCTCTGCATGGCAGGAGTCATGCTGGCCGGCGGCGCAGCACTGGTGCTGATTAACAAAAAGAAGAGCTCCCGCAAGAGCCGCTGAGTAACTTAAAACAGTAGAAGGGGGGAGTAATCCCCCTTTCTTTGTACAAAAAGAAATGAAGAAAAAGAAAACTCGAACCACACAGGATCAACTGCGCCTGCTCCTCTCGGCCATCATCGTGGGCATTATGCTCATTGCCTTCGGCGTGATTCTGTATACCGTGCTTTCCGTGCGGATCAAGGTTTCCGATACCCAAGGCATCGGCACCGTAAAGAAGGAAACCTCGGCTTCCACGGCAACCCCCGCTTTAGAACCGGCAACCACCGGGGGTATCTTGGTTATCCAGCCTGAGGACTCGGAAAAACCTGACTTTGAGGCGGTTCCCGGAGGTGCGGACACTCCGGAGCCTACGGCGGAACCTACTCCTGCGGGGGAGCAAGCCCCTGTTGAGGTGAACTTTGCCGATTTGGCCGCCATCAATCCCGACGTGGCCGCTTGGCTGTATAGCGAGGGAACGGATATTGACTATCCCGTGGTGCAACGGAACAATACTTACTACTTGAACCATAGCTTTGACGGCAAGAGCACCAACCGCGGAACCCTGTTCATTCATGAGGACAATGCCGATGATTTCTCCGATGAGAACACCTGCATTTACGGCCACAACATGACCAGAACCGGGGATGGCGTTATGTTTTCCTCTCTGGTCAGCTATAAGAAGCAAAGCTACTACGAAGCCCACCCCGTTATGTATCTGCTGACTCCGCAGGGGGATTACAAGGTGGAGATCTTTGCTTCCTACCTGATTGATATCTTCGACGACCGCATCCCCATGCATTTTGGAGATAAAGCGGATTATCAAAGCTATTTGGATGAGATTCGCAGCCGTTCCCATATTTCGGCCAATGTCAGCGTAACACCTGAGGATAAAATCGTAACCTTCATTACCTGCACCCAGGATCATGAAAGTACGGAGCGGTATCTGGTTGCCGGGAAACTGGTGCCCCTGTCTTGACAGAAAATACGGGAATTGCTATACTTTTTCTAAGAATTTCAGGAGACCGACGAATGAAGAGACGAATAGCCTGCTTGCTTTTGACTTTATTGCTCTTGCTGAGTGCTTTTCCGACCTTTGCACTGGAAAAGCAGGAAGAAGAGCAGGAAGCACAAGCCGCTCTGGAGCGCATTGTGAAAAGCTGTGAGGCGGCGAAAAAGCGTTCGGGAAAAAAGAGCTTCAAAGGCTACTGCGGCGCGTACATCAACCAGCTTATGATGGTGTACGGAATCAATACCAAGTATGTGAAGGGAAACGGTAATCAGATTTTTGATAACTACAAGAATCTGGAGGTTACCACCGGCGGGTATGCCATTTATGCCTATGACTGCAAAGAGTACACCTTGGAGGAAGCCCTGCGGGAAATTGCTTCTCAGGAAGAAATCGTGCACAATGTGGTCATTGGCTTTACAAAAAGTCCATCCAAATCCGGGAAAAAGTACGGACACTGCCTCTTTATTGACACCATTATGGGAGGGAAGGTGTACTATTCCGAATCCTCCAAAGCTAAAAGCAGTGAAGGAGACATTGAGGCGGGAGATCCCATTGTGCGCTCGCTGGAAGAGTTTGTGGAGTGCTATGGTAACTACAAGCTGGACGGCGTTTTGCATTTTATTTTGCCTGATGACGGTCTTTTGCCGGATTTATCTGTGGAAGACGCCATAGTGCTGGAAGATGCCAGCGAACTGGTTTTGAATGAAACTGAGGAAGCCGACGAGTGAATTTTTCTTACACCCTGCTGCGCTCAAACAGAAAAACCATGGCGATTGAAATTACCCGCACCGGGGACGTATTGGTGCGGGTTCCCTTGTTTGTATCCGAACTGCAGGCCCTCTCCTTTCTAAAGGAAAAGGAGGATTGGGTGGAATCCCATCGCCGGAAGGTGTTGGCACGGCGTGAAGCCTATCCGGAGCCAACCAAAGAAGAAGCCCAGTGTTTGAAGGGCATGGCTAAGGAGCAGTTGCCCCCTCTTGTTGAAAAGTATGCCGCCGTCATGGGGCTTACCCCTGCGCATGTTTCCATTACCGGTGCCCGTACCCGCTTTGGAAGCTGCAGCGGAAAAAACAGAATCTGCTTTTCTTGGAGGCTTATGGCCTATCCGCAGGCGGCTGTCGAATATGTGGTGGTGCATGAGCTGGCGCACTTGAAGGAAAAGAATCATGGTGCCGGCTTCTATAGACTGGTGTCTCAATATATGCCCGACTATAGAGAACGGGAAAAACTGTTGAAAAACCCTCCCTTGGAAGAAGACTGATAGAAAGGAACTAAGTACCCATGGATTTGCTTCCCCTTATGAAAGAAAGATATTCCGTCCGCCGCTATGCCTCGATTCCTGTAGAGGAGGAAAAACTGGGGCGTGTGCTGGAAGCGGCCCGTCTTGCCCCTACGGCAAGGAACCTGCAGCCCTTTCACATTTATGCAGTGGAGAGCGGGGAGAATCTTGAGAAGCTCCGCACTCTTACTCCTTGTGCTTTTAATGCACCCGTAGTGCTGATGTTCTGCGGGGTGGAAAAAGAAAGTGCCCACAGCGCCCTTGACGGCAGAAGCTGGGCGCAGGTGGATACCGCCATTGCTTTGACCCATGCAGTGCTGGAAGCCCAAAGCCTGGGACTTGGTACCTGCATTGTAGGCTGGTACGATAAGGATGCGGTTCACGATGCTTTCAGTCTGCCTGAAGATGAAACCGTTTTGGCACTGTTGCCCATCGGATATGCCGCCGAGGATGCGGTTCCAGGCCAGGCTCACGAAAGGAGAAAGCCCATGGAGACCCTCGTAACCCGGCTGTAAACGGTTAAATGTCACAGAAGTGTCAAGAATACTTGAACAATGCCCCGCATCTCTTGTGTAGAGGCGGGGCATTGTGGTATGATAGACTATATCAAAAAGGAAGGCGATTCTGCGCATGAAGGGATTGGGACGAAAACTGACGGCTTTACTGCTGGCGCTGGGCATGCTGGTGCCGGTATTTGCCTGCGCCCCCGATTCAAACAAGGGAGAGGCTGCCATTCCTCAGCCTTCCTACGGCGCAGCGGTTTCTGAACCACCCACTTCTTCCGCTGTACAGGGGTTGATGTTTTCCGAAGTGCTTTCGTCGGCCTATCTTCAAAGCGCCTACGAGGGGTGCGAGCGGCAGGATTGGTTCGAATTGTACAACGGTTCCGATCAAGACATCACCTTGTCGGAGTACTATGTAACCGATGACTTGGAGAAGCCCGCCAAACGGAAGCTTCCCGGCTATATCCTTGCCCCAGGTGCGTATATTGCAATCTGCTGCTGCGGAGGAACGGACCATCCTTCCGTGGACCTGGGCATAAAAAAGGCGGGGGATACCCTGTATCTGACCGCTCCTGACGGAAGCACCCTGGATACTTTGGTAATTCCTGCGCTGGAGACGGACATAAGCTGGGCCATGGCGGCAGACGGCTGGGGCTATTGTCAGGAACCTACCCCGGGGCGAGTCAACGATACGCCCATATACAGTTCCTTGGACGTGGAGCAGACCGCCGATTTGGACGGACTGCGGCTAAATGAACTGCTCATTTCCAATCAATATTCCTGCATGGATGAAGACGGGGACTGCGGAGACTTTGTGGAGCTGTACAACGGCGGCAAGGCACGGTCTTTGCAGGGACTGTATTTGACGGACAACACCAATAAGCTGACCAAGTGGGCTCTTCCAGATGTAACCATGGAGGAAGGCAGCTATCTGGTGGTGTTTTTGGACGGAAAGGACAGGAGCACGGGAACCCTCCATGCAAACTTCTCCGTAAATGCCGAGGAGGAGGGGGTATTTCTGTATGATGCGGGCACCCGCAGATATACAGGCATTGCCATGCCCGAAGTCACCCGCCATGATATTTCCTTTGACGGGCAGGGGATGTATTACCGCTATCCAACCCCCGGAACCGCCAACGGGGACGGGCTGTCCGACATCTCCGCCTTAGGCGCCTTTGATACGGAGGGTGTCTATATCAGCGAAGTCTGCGGGGCACCTGCAGAAGGCAATGACTGGGTGGAACTGTATAACGGCGGCAACAGCAGTATCTCTCTAAGCGGCTGGGTGCTGACGGATTCTTTGAATGAGAACAAGTATCAATTCCCGTCCATGACCCTGGGGGCAGGTTCTTACTTCGTCATCGAATGCAATTTGCAGGGAGGGACGGCACCCTTCGGCATCTCCAAAAGCGGAGAGACTTTGTATTTAAAGGACAATCAGGGACGTGTGCGGGATCGCTTTGAGACCGGGGTTATGACCAAGGGACAATCCTCCGGGCGGCTGGAGGGCAATGCTTCCGTAGAACGGGTTTTCTTTAACACGCCGACGCCCGGAGAGGCCAACAATGCTTCCTATACCTCGGGATATGCGGCTGCGCCCATATTCTCTGAGACAGGTCTGTATCAAACCAAAGCCTTTACCCTGACCATACGCAGCGGCAGCAACGCCACCATTTACTATACCACGGACGGCAGTAAGCCTACCACCTCTTCCAAACGCTACAGCGAACCTCTGTCCATTACGAAGAACACGGTGGTGCGGGCCTTTGCCGCGGAGGCGGGCAAGCAGGACAGTCAAGAGGTCTCCTTCACGTATCTGTTTGAGGAGCCTCATCAACTGCCGGTAGTTTCCATTAGCTTATCTCCCGACGATAAGAATGCCGTCTGGTCTGCAAAAAGCAAGCAGTCCCAAACCAAGGTGGAGAAAGAGGGATATGTTACCTATTACGAAGCCGACGGCAAGCTGGGAACCTGCTTTCCTACGGGGGTTAAGGCAAAGGGCGCGGGTACATTGGGCTATAAACAGCCCTCTCTATCCTTGAACCTTAGAGGCATATACGGGCAGACCCATGTGACCTATCCCTTCTTCGAAGAGTACGGATGGGAAACCTTCGGCGCCCTTGTGGTGCGCAACTCCGGGCAGGATCACACCAAGGGGCGTATTCGGGACTCTCTTGCCTCCCGCCTTTGCATGGGGCTTAATGTGGATGTGGCCGCTACCAAGCCGGTGGTGGTCTATGTCAACGGAAAGTATTACGGTCTGTATGATTTGAACGAAGATCAGAACGCTGATTATCTGGTGACCCATTACGGAATCAACAAGGACAATGTGGAGATTATCCGCTACAGCCAGACCACCGTACGGGGTTCCAATAAGGGCTGGAAGAGTCTGCTCTCCTATATCGAATCCAACAATACCGCTTCCGACAGCGTGTATCGGAAGCTCCTTGAATCGGTGGATGCCGAATATACCATAGACTATCTGATCTGCACCATCTATCTGTGCAACTCCGATGTGGCCAACCAAAAGTACTGGCATACTACGGACAATGATATTCGCTGGCGTCCCATTCTTTACGATTTTGACTACGCCATGGGGTACAATTCCTCCGTAAAGCGGGACATGATGGGTACGCTTTTTACCAAGGACGGATTGGATACTGCCACAAGCCATTTGAAGACCACGTTGTATTACGGCCTTTCCAGAAACTCCCAGTGGCGGGATCAATTCGTGGAGCGGTTTGTGGAGCTGATTGTGACCGCCTTTGACCCCCAGCGGTGCAGTGACATTCTGGATCAGCTTGTCAGCGAGATGGAGCCTGAAATGGCACGGCACACAAAGTACTGGGGGAGCAGCCATTCCCCGGGCTCCGTGTCGGCATGGAAGCAGGAGGTGGAGCGTATCCGCACTTGGCTTCAAAACCGACCGGACGAGGTGCTCAAACAGCTTAAAAGCTATTTCCACCTGAGCCAGTCGGAACTGGATGCGCTGGTAGCCAAGTATAAAAGGTAAAAATCAAAGCATTGAGACTGCAGGACAATACTCCCTGCAGTTTTTTTATGCCCAAAACTTGACATGGATTTTACAAAAGCCTGCTTTTTCATTTTACACCGGTTCAGTATCCTTGTAAGTGCGAACAAAAGAAAATCAAGAACAAGAAGGAGAATAAGAACATGAAAAAAGTATGTAGCGCAGTCCTGATTCTGATTTTGGCATGGGGATGCCTGAGCGGTTGCGCAAAAAGAGAAAATAAGACCGTTTCAATAGACGGTTCCACGTCCATGAGCAAGGTGATCGGCAGTCTGGGGGAAGCCTTTGAAAACGAAAATCCGGGCACAACGGTTACCTACAACGCTACAGGCTCCGGTTCGGGCATTAAAGCCGTGCAGGAGGGACGCTGTGATATCGGGTTGTCCTCCCGCAATTTGAAGGAAGAGGAGAAGGAAGCGGGGTTGGTGGAAACCCTGCTGGCCTATGACGGCATTGCCATCATTGTGCACCCGGACAACCCTCTTTCCGATTTGTCCATGGAGGAGATTGCCGCCATTTACACGGGGAAAATCACCAACTGGCAGGAAGTAGGCGGCAGCGATTGCACCATCGTGCGTATCGGCCGTGAAGCTAATTCCGGCACCAGAGACGGTTTTGAGACCATTACCAAAACCGAAGACGCCTGCGTGTACGGGCAGGAGCTGTCTTCCAACGGGGATGTTATTGCTACGGTTGCGGGAAACCCCAATGCCATTGGCTATGCCTCTCTGGCGGCGGTAACGGATCGGGTCAAAGTGCTTTCGGTGGACGGAGTTCTTCCCTGTGAAAAAATGGTAAAAGACGGCACCTATAAAGTCCAGCGCCCCTTTGTGCTGGTGACCAGAAGGGACGAAGCGCTTTCGGAAACGGCACAGCGATTCTTCGACTTTGCTACCTCCACACAGGCTTCTGATGTCATTGCCAATGCCGGAGTAGTCCCCGCCCACGAGTAAAATGCCATGAAAAAGCTGGGTGCAATGAATCGAAAAAAGCTGGCGGAGGGTGCCGTGCATGTCATTTTTCTGGCACTGGGCTTCACGGCAGTAGCCTGTGTGGCGCTGATTACCGGGTACCTCGTTGTCTCTGGGATTCCGGCCATAAAAGAAATCGGATTGAAGGAGTTCCTTCTGGGCAAAGAATGGGCTTCCACGGCGACAGAGCCAAAGTACGGCATTTTGCCCTTCCTGCTGACCACCCTCTACGGCACCATGGGCGCCGTGGTGCTGGGCGTTCCCGTAGGATTCTTTGCGGCCGTATATGTGGCCAAGCTGGCATCTCCAAAAATAAAAGCTCTGCTGGGGAATATCGTCAGCTTGCTGGCGGGCATTCCCTCTGTGGTATACGGTTTGGTGGGCATGATGGTATTGGTTCCGGCCATTCGAAAGCTTTTCCGTTTGCCGGACGGCGTTGGCTTGTTGGCCTCTATACTGGTGCTGGCGGTTATGATTCTGCCTTCCGTGATTAAAGTTTCGGTAACGGCATTGGAAGCTGTACCCAAGGAATATGAAGAAGCGTCCATGGCCTTAGGGGCAGGAGAGGTGGAGACTTGGTTTTGGGTTTCCGTTCCTGCGGCCAAAAGCGGGATTGCGGCGGCCATCGTGCTGGGCGTAGGACGGGCTATGGGAGAGGCTATGGCCGTCATGATGGTGTGCGGAAGCGCCCCCAATATGCCCACGTCCCTGTTTCAAAGCGTTCACTTTTTGACTACCATTGTGGGCAGTGAAATGGCTTATTCCGACGGACTGCAAAGACAGACGCTTTTCTCCATTGCCTTGGTGCTGTTTCTGGTCATTCTGGTGATGAACGGCGCACTGCGGCTTTTGCTTAAGGGAAACAAGGTGCAAACATGCTGAAGACACGGATATCTTTTAAACGAAGGAGCCGAATTGGGCTGTGGAAAGCCGCTTTGTATCTTTCCGCCGCAGGGATTGTGATTTTGGCAATACTCCTTGTTGCTTATGTGCTGAGTATGGGATTGCCCTACATCACTTGGGACTTTCTCACTACGGGCGTAAGCTACCTTTCCAACCATATAGGCATCCTGCCCAATGTCCTAAACACCCTGTATATCATCTTGGCCACCTTGCTTATGGTACTGCCCTTGGGGGTTGGTGCGGCCATATATTTAAATGAGTATGCCGCCCACAAAGGACTGGCGGAATGGGTTGAGTATGCGGCAGAGACCCTTTCCGGCATTCCGTCCATCATTTACGGCCTTGTGGGCATGCTGCTCTTTTCTAATACCATGGGTTCCTGCTTGCTGGCGGGGGCGCTGACCTTGGTGATTATGAATCTGCCGACCATTATGCGCACTACTCAGGAAAGTTTGAAAACCGTGCCTCGAGGGTATAGGGAAGGGGCCTTCGGACTGGGAGCGGGGAAGTGGCGGGTCATCCGCACGGTGGTGCTTCCAGAATGCGTGGACGGTGTGGTTACGGGCTGTATTTTGGCCGTGGGACGCATTTTGGGTGAGTCTGCCGCTCTGCTGTTTACCGCAGGCTTTGCCCACTCCGTAACCGGGTTTTTGGAAGGATTGTTCACCCCCGGCGCCACCTTGACCGTTGCGCTGTATGTGTATGCCAAGATGGACGGGGAGTTTGAGATTGCCTTTGCCATTGGGGCAGTGCTCATGGTATTGGCAGTCATGGTGCAATGCGGTGCCGTGCTGGCGGGGAAATTTTTTAAAAGGAGAAACAGAACAGAATGAACATTTTGGAAGCTAAGGATGTGTGCCTGTGGTACGGCAATACACAGGCTTTAAAACATATCAGCATGGAGATTCATCCTCGGAGCATCACCTCTTTAATCGGTCCTTCGGGCTGTGGAAAATCCACCTTTTTGAAGACGCTGAACCGAATGAACGACTTGGTGCCGGGGGTGAAGATTACGGGGGAGGTTCGGTATCAGGGAGAAAATATCTATGATTCGGCCACCAATGTCAATGAATTGCGGCGGCAGGTGGGCATGGTATTTCAAAAGGCCAATCCCTTCCCCATGAGCGTGTATGACAATGTAGCCTACGGCCCTCGGACCCATGGCGTTACATCCAAAGCCAAATTGGATGAAATCGTGGAGAAATCCCTGCGCTCGGCGGCTATTTGGGAAGAAACCAAAGACAGGATGAAAAAGAGCGCACTGGGGCTGTCAGGCGGCCAGCAGCAACGAATTTGCATTGCCAGAGCCTTGGCCGTGGAGCCTCAAGTTTTGCTCATGGACGAACCTACCTCTGCTTTGGATCCCGGCTCCACGTTAAAGATTGAAGAACTTGCCATTTCCCTGAAGGAAAAGTATACTATTATCATCGTTACCCACAACATGCAGCAGGCGGCCCGCATTTCGGACAGAACGGCTTTTTTTCTGCTGGGAGAATTGATTGAGTACGGAGACACAAAAACTCTGTTCTCACACCCTGCGGATCCCCGCACGGCGGCCTATGTGGCAGGAAGATTCGGTTAAGCGTAACGGAGACGGAGCGTTTTTTGGAGGAGTGAAAATGATTTGGTGTGTTGAAGACGATGCTGCCATTCGGGATATAGAGGTCTATGCACTGCAGTCTACGGGCTTTGAAGCCAGAGGCTTTGCAGACGGCATTTCATTTTGGGAAGCAGTTCAGAAGGAGCGGCCGGAACTGGTGGTGCTGGACGTCATGCTTCCCGGAATGGACGGGGTGGAATTGCTGAAAAAGATTCGTGCCCATGCTCGGTTGTCTGATTTGCCGGTTATCATGGCAACGGCCAAAGGGGCAGAGTATGATAAGATTCAAAGCCTTGATTTGGGAGCGGACGATTATGTGGTCAAGCCCTTTGGGGTAATGGAACTGGTGTCCCGCATCAAAGCGGTCCTGCGCCGCTATCAGGGCGGGCAGATGCAAAAACTGCTGAAGCTGGACGGGTTGATTTTGAATCTAGACGAGCATACCGTCACCGTGGACGGACAGCGGGTACAGCTTACCTATAAGGAATATGCGCTTTTGCAGTTGTTCCTTTCCCACCCTGGCATGGCTTTTACCCGTGATCAGCTTTTTGATTCCGTCTGGGGAAGCAATTTTGCCGGGGAGACCAGAACACTCGATATGCACATCCGCACCCTGCGGCAAAAGCTGGGGGCGTATGGCAAGTATATTGAGACCGTGCGGAACGTTGGCTATCGATTGGAGGCACAGCCATGACAGAAAAGATTTTCCATTCCATTATGCTGGCGGTGGGCTGCGTGCTTCTTGCCTCTGTTATCATCATTATGGGGTGTTTGTATGACTACTTCGGCGGAGTGCAGATTAGCCAGCTAAAAGACGAGCTTTCCTTGGCCGCTGTCGGGGTAGAGACTTCGGGAGAAGCGTATTTACAAGCTATATCGCAAAAACGCACCCGTTTGACGTGGATTGCCCCGGATGGTTCCGTGCTGTACGATGGACAGGCCGATGCTGACACCATGGAAAATCATGGGCAACGGGAAGAGGTGCGTATGGCGCTGGAGACGGGGGAGGGAACCAGCCAGCGGTACTCGGGCACTCTTATGGAAAAGACGATGTACTGCGCCAAGAGACTGTCAGACAGCTCAGTACTCCGCATTTCCGCCAGTACCGCCAGTATGGGACTGCTGGCCTTCGGTATGATACAGCCTGTGTGCATCGTGCTGGTGATTGTGATGGTTCTGGCCTTTTTCTTGGCAAAACGCCTTTCCAAACGCATTGTGGAGCCTTTAAACAAGCTGGACTTGGATCATCCCGACATAAACGGAGCCTACAAGGAGCTTGTTCCCCTGCTCATTCGTTTGCATCAACAGCGGCTGCAGATTGATACTCAGCTTCGGGAACTGCAGCAGAAGAAGACGGAGTTTGAGCAAATCACGGCCAACATGAATGAGGGATTGGTGCTGCTCAATGGAGAAGGACGGATTCTGAGTATGAACCCGTCTGCAAAAAAGTTGTTTTATACGGAGGAGGAGGCTCTGGGGCAATCCTTTCTTTCCATAGAATCCGGTGAACGGTGGCAGAATGCCATGGAGCAGGCCAAGCGGCAGGGACACAGCGAATTGTTCCTAGAGCGAAAGGGAAGGGAATACCAGATTGATCTTAGCCGCATTGCGTCCGAAAGCGGGGCGGAGGGACTGGTACTGCTGAGCTTTGATGCTACGGAAAAGCGCAGTGCCGAGCGCAGCCGCCGAGAATTTACGGCCAATGTGTCTCACGAACTGAAAACGCCCTTGACCGCCATATTGGGCAGCAGTGAAATACTGGAGAACGGTATGGTAAAGGCGGAAGACATTCCTCGGTTTGCAGGGCACATTCACAAGGAAGCCGCAAGGCTTTTGGCGCTGATTGAGGACATCCTTCGCCTGTCTCGGCTGGATGAGGGGGTGGAGATACCGACGGAAACGGTTCAATTGGAGGAGATTGCCGCACAGGCTGTGGAACAGCTTCGGGAAAAGGCACGGCAATCTAACGTAACGCTGACCTTGGATACGGAGCCGTGCCCCCTGCAGGGGGTGTCGAGGCTGATGCACGAAATTGCGTATAACCTAATAGACAATGCCATCAAGTACAATCGGGAAGAGGGCACGGTAACGGTATCCGTCACGAAGGACGGCGTGCTCACCGTAAAGGATACGGGCATCGGCATTTCCCCCGAGCACCAAGACAGAGTATTTGAACGGTTCTATCGGGCGGATAAAAGCCGCTCACGACAGATTGGCGGCACAGGCTTAGGCCTTTCCATTGTCAAGCACGCTTGCCTGCATTTAGGGGCGTCTGTGGCCTTAAAAAGCGAAGTGGGGAAGGGGACGGAAATCACCGTTGCCTTCAACAAAAAAGAAGCGTAATAAAAAAGCGCCTGCACATTTTCGTTGCAGACGCTTTATTGCATTTTTAGGCGGCCAACAGAAGTAAGCCTACAACCGCACACAAAAGCTGGGCAATGACAAAGCGGAACACGGTTTGCGTGTCGCTCCAGCCCCGCTTCTTGCGAAATTCATCGTGAAGCGGCGTACGCAGATTGGAAAGAAATTTCTTGGTGCGGAACAGCCGCATAACGGCCAGCTTCAAAAGCCCCAGACCGCCGTTGAGCAGAATCACCGCGGCAAAGGGGATGCACAAAAGCATATTCCCCGTCTGCAGCATGAGGATGCCCAAAAACAGACCGATGGAGCGGCTGCCTGCGTCTCCCATCATCAGCATGCAGGGAGAGGCGTTGAAGAGCAGATAGGCCAGCACACAGCCAACCAGAATCATGCCGCATACAGCCCACTGTCCTTTGTCAAAGAAGCGGTGCAGGGCATAGCTGGTGGCGGAAAGCGCCACTACGGACAGGGAGCCGAAGAGCCCGTCTACCCCATCGGAGCAGTTGCAGCAGTTGATAAAGGCCCACAGCACAAACACCGCCGCCAGGAAGAACAGCCATTTGGGCAATTCCAGCACGTTCCCGAAAAAGCTGACGGAATAAGGAGCGGCGTTGGTGTTCATAAAGGTGACCACCGCCAGCAGACAGATAACCAAATCCAACAGACCCTTTTTCAGTTCACCCCAGGGCAAGTCGCTTCTGTCATCCAAGTAGCCCGTCAGCATGGCGGCCAGTGTCAGCAGCATGTATACTGCCATCTCCAGGGAAAAGGGTACCAGCAACAGACTCAGCCCCGCAAACACGGGAATAAAGATTACCCCGGTGCCCCGTGCTTTTCCGCGGGTCTTTTCACCGTCCACCGCAAAGGCACGGCCGTGATCCTGAGGCAGCTTGTCTCGCAACAGCAGAATCAGCGCCACCGACAGCAGCAGTGCGGCGGGAAACCCGGCCAGAGCGCCCAGATACAGTGCATCCATTTCTATGCTTCCTTCCTTTAGTAGGGCAGTTCGCTCTTTATAGAGACAGGCTGAATGTGCCAAATCTCTTCAGCGTACTGCTTGATGGTGCGGTCGGAAGAGAAGGGACCGGCGGCGCAGGTGTTCATCAGACACTTGCGGCCAAAGGCCATCTCATCCCGGGTGTCATAAAGAGCTTCCAGCTTTTTGTCAATGTAGGGCAGCAGCTCATAGAGTACAAAGTAGTAATCCGGCTTCTGCCAGCTATTGCCGGTAAGGAGGGAGTTGTACAAATCCCTGAATAGACCCGTGCCGTTGTCGGAGAAGGTGCCGTCCACCAGCGTGTCCACCACCCGCTTGACTCTGGGCTCATGGTCATAGATGGACTTGGGCGCATAATGGGGACGCAGTGCGTTAAGCGTATCCACCCGTGCGCCGAAGATATAGTTGTTCTCCTCGCCTGCGGCGTTGACAATCTCAATGTTGGCGCCATCATAGGC
>CAYUHW010000014.1:0-13729 GCA_964444605.1 uncultured Christensenella sp.
ATCAAAAAGGTGGATGACAAGCTTCTTGTCGGCGGCCCGGCTACCCGGCAGGTGATCGACGATACCCACTGCAATCCCAAAGCGGAGTGGATACGGCTCGGCAAACCAGATCTTCTTACCCCCGCACAGGCGGCGGATATCAAGAGGAAAACCAGGCTGTCCGAGGAGCAGCAGGAATTCACGACAGACGGTAATACAACAAAACTCACCGTAAGCCTTCGTACCAACGATGTCATTTTACTTACTCTTACATAAACGAGGAGGTGCCGTAATGAAGTTTCAGGTTTTCGGCGCAAGTACACCGGAAGAATCACAAAGAGAAAAAGAGCATAGGGCTTTGGCCCGGCAGGCATCGGCGGAGGGCATCGTTTTGATGAAAAATGACAATGTGCTTCCGCTGGCAACATACAAGGCTGCACTGTACGGCCCTGGAAGCCGAATAACAGTAAAGGGCGGCTCCGGCAGCGGCGATGTGCGGGAGCGGCACAGCGTAACCATTGAGGAGGGGCTGAAAAACGCCGGTTTTACATTCCCCACAACACTGTGGATGGATCGGTTTCAGGCAAAATACGACGCGGATGTGTCAGCATGGAGAAATGATCTGGAGGAAAAGATCAAGGGGTTCTCTCCTCTGCAAACCATGCAGATGTTTTGCTTTATTGGTGAGCATCCCATGCCATACCCTACCTGCACCCCGGTTCTGACCGATGAACTGACAGACGAAACGGATACCGCCATTTATGTTCTCTCCCGTCAGGCTGGCGAGGGAAAGGACCGCCGTGTGGAAAAGGGCGACTACCTGTTGTCTGATGTGGAAATCGACAGTCTGCGGCTGCTGTCCGGGCATTATCACAAACTCATTCTGGTCCTCAACTGCGGCGGTGTTATGGATCTTTCGGTACTGGATGAAATCAGAGTGGATGCGGTGCTGTTTTACGGTCAGGGTGGCATGGAGGGCGGCAACGCCCTGGCCGATGTGCTGACCGGAAAGGTCAGTCCCAGCGGCAGACTGACGGACACCTGGGCCATGCACTATGAGGATTACCCTTGTGCGGAAACCTTTGGACACCGCAACGGAAATCTTGAGAATGAGGAATACACCGAGGGAATCTATGTGGGCTACCGCTGGTTTGATAAGCAGGGAATTGTTTCCCGGTATCCCTTCGGCTATGGCCTGAGCTACACCCATTTTGAACAGCAAGTAACAGCGGTAAGCGAGAACAATGTGACCGTTACGATAACCAATACCGGCGATTTTGCGGGCAAGGAAGTTTTGCAGCTTTTCATAGCCAAGCCGGAAGGCGCCATTGACCATGAAATGTGCAGCCTTGCGGGCTTTGCAAAGACCAAGCTGCTGCAGCCAGGAGAAAGCCAAACCTTGTGCATTCCTTATGACCTTGCGGATATCGCATCCTTTGACGAAGGCCGCAGTGCTTTCATTCTGGAAGCCGGAGAATACCGGCTGAGTCTGGGCGACCAGCCCTGCAGCAATATCCGGCTGGAACAGGAACGGATTATGGAAACGGTACAGCCTGTCGGCAGCGATATCCGCAAGCCTGTCGCGGAGCAGTTTTCATGCAAAGTAGAAGTACTTCTGAAAAAGCTCAGTGAAAAGGACAAGATCAAGCTGGTCACCGGCGGCGGTTACAGCATCCGCTGCTATAACAATGTGATGGGTGCAGCAGGCCGTACCTGCACAAAGCTGCTTCGGAAAGGCATTCCCAATATCGTATTGGCAGACGGCCCCGCTGGATTGAATGTAAATCAGGCGACCACAGTGATGTGCGACGGTACACCTCGGTATCCCGATGGACTTCCTGCTGATTGGAAGTGGGGGTGGCTGAAAAAGATTGAACCACTGGTAAAGAGCAAACCCGGGAAAGGCATCACGGCCTATCGCTATATGACAGCCTGGCCCAGCGAAACGGTGCAGGCACAAACCTGGAACACGGAGCTGGTGGAGAGCATTGGACAGGCGGTTGGCAAGGAAATGCTGGAAATCGGCGTTTCCGTCTGGTTGGCGCCTGGACTGAATATTCATCGAAATCCCCTTTGCGGCCGTAATTTTGAGTATTATTCCGAAGATCCCCTTGTTTCCGGTAAGATGGCGGCAGCCATTACCAAGGGCGTGCAGAGCCAGGACGGCGTGGGTGTTTCCGTCAAGCATTATTGCTGCAATAACCAGGAGGACAACCGTATAGGTGTATCCGCTAATGTATCTCAGCGTGCCCTGCGGGAGATTTACCTCCGAGCGTTCCGCATTGCGGTGACAGAGGGTAAGCCCTGGACGGTGATGTCCAGCTATAATCGGGTAAATGGCAAATATGTATGCAACAGCTTTGACTTCTGTACCCGTGTACTGCGGAAGGAATGGGGCTTTGACGGCCTTGTAATGAGTGACTGGAATGCAACGGAGCAATGCTCCTATGCGGAAGCAATCAATGCCGGTAACGACCTGATCATGCCGGGCACTGCCGCAGTGGCAAAAAAGCTGGAAACCGATTTGAAAAACGGACATTTGAATCGCAATGCGCTGAATCTCTCTGCCGGACGGGTTCTGGAACTGGTTTTCAAAAGCGATACTTGTAAAAATTTTGAACAATAGGGGTGCAGTTCAAAATATGCCTAATCCGTTTTTACCTTTAACCGAATACATTCCTGATGGAGAGCCCCACGTGTTTGGCGACCGGGTCTATCTGTATGGGTCCCATGACAAGGCTCGAAGCGACCGCTTCTGTGTGCAGGACTACACGGTCTGGTCCGCACCCGTGGAGGATCTTTCCGATTGGAAATGTCACGGCGTGACATACCGAAAAGAGCAAGATCCTCGCTCCAAACCCGGGAAGCTGGTTGACTTCTATGCTCCCGATTGCGTGAGGGGCAGTGATGGCAGATACTATTTGTACTATTGCGCCATGGGGCCCAATACAAAGAATTTCGGTCCCATGTCCGTGGCGGTTTCCGATGATCCGGGCGGGCCCTTTGAATATCTGGGAGACATCCGGTATCCGGACGGAACGCCGGTGGTGAAATTTCTGACCAACGATCCGGCGGTACTCAATGACAACGGACGGATCTGGCTATACTACGGCTGGGGATTGGCTCGGGACTTCCGGAACAAGCTCTTTGCGCCTGTCTACGATTTGGTGCAGAGCATGCTGCTCCAGCGCAGTATTCCGGAAATCAGAACTACGAACCCCAGCATCCTCTCCTGTGCGGTGGTGGAGATGGAGGCGGACATGATGACCGTCAAGGGAGAACCCCAAGCGGTGCTGGACAGCAAAACCACCGCACCGAAAGACAGCAAGCTGTATCACCATGCCTTCTATGAGGCACCTTCTATCCGAAAAATCGGAGATACCTACTATTTGGTCTATTCCTCCGGGGAAAACAATGAGCTGGCCTATGCGACATCCCGGTATCCTGACTGCGGCTTTACATACCGGGGCGTGATTGTTTCGGGCTCTGATTTGGGGTACAAGGGCAATCAGATTCCCAAAGCTCCTGCGGGAACGATTCACGGCGGCATCGAGAGAATCAACGGGCAGTGGTATGTATTCTACCACCGCTGCACCAACAATACCGATTTTTCCCGCCAAGCCTGCGCCGAACTCATCACGATTTTGCCTGACGGCAGCATCCCGCAGGTGGAGATCACCACACAGGGAATGTCAGGCAGACCCATTCCGGCAAAGGGAAGCTTTCCCGCAGCCTATGCCTGTAATCTGACCACCGGAAAGCCCATGAAGCTGGGGGTGAGAAAACTGCAAACCCAACCCAGAGTGGACGAAGAAATGGGGGAAGTCTTCGTGGCAGAGCTTGCGGATGGAACGGAGCTGGGCTACAAGTACTTTGATTTTAATGGGGAAGTAAGGATAAAGAGTACATATCGCGGAACCGGCAGCGGCTCTCTGGAAGTACGGACGGATCCGCTTCTTCCTGCCCTGGGGATGCTTCCGGTGAAACCCGCAGAAACCTGGATGGACACCTCCGATTCCGTTTTGATTCCCGGGGGCGTCCATGCACTGTATCTTCGGTATCGGGGGACAGAAAGAATTGACCTGAAAGAGATCTTATTTGAGGAGGAGAGCGAATGAGCGAATCTGTATTTCCAAAGGACTTTCTCTGGGGCGCAGCTGCTGCATCCGCCCAGATTGAGGGTGGCTGGAACGAGGGCGGAAGAACGCCCAGCATCTGGGATATGGCAACCAAAAAGCAGATCAAGCACGGTGAGAACTGCCATATTTCCTGCGACCATTTCCATCACTGGAAAGAGGATGTGGCGCTGATGAAGGAAATGGGCCTGAAGTCCTACCGCTTCTCCATCAGCTGGTCCCGGGTAATTCCCGAGGAGGGCAAGGTGAATCCCCGGGGAATCCAATTCTACTCCGATTTGGTGGACGAGCTGATTGCTGCCGGGATTGAGCCTCTGGTGACCATCTTCCATTGGGATATGCCCGTGTGGGTCTACAAAAAGGGCGGCTGGCTGTCCGAAAGGATCATCCCTCTGTTCCGGGAATATACCAAGGTGGTGGTAGAAGCTTTGTCCGACCGGGTCAAGTGGTGGATTCCCATGAACGAACCGGGCTGTTTCATCATGAACGGCTATATGCAGGGTATCCACGCGCCCTTCAAGCACAACTATCTGGTGCTGTCCAAATTGACCCGAAATTGTATGTTAGCTCATGCGGAGTCCGTGAAAGCCTTGCGCAAGTATGCCAGGCAGCCTGTGAAGGTCGGTATTGCGTTCTCCACCGGAGCCTATGTACCGGAAAATGAGACCCCGGAGGAAATCCAAAAAGCCCGCCGCCTGAGTATGGAGGAGGGAAACGGTCTGATGGGCAACCGCTGGTGGATGGACCCCATGCTTGCTGGCAAGCCTGTCCGGGCATACGGAATCTATGCTTCTAGTCAAAAAGATATGGAGGCGATTCGGCAGCCTCTGGACTTTATCGGACTCAATATCTATACCTCTTACAATTATGCCGACTGGGGCAGCGCACAGCACCCTGCTCCCGGTACCCCCAGAAATTCTCTGGGTTGGGTGATCGACGAGCGTTGCATGTACTGGAATATCCGGTTTGTCTATGAGAAATACGGTCTTCCCATCATGATCACAGAGAATGGGCTTGCCTCCAACGATGTGGTCAGTTTGGACGGGCAAGTCCATGACCCACAGCGCGCCGATTTCACCAGACGCTATTTGGGGCAACTGAAACGAGCAATCAGTGAAGGCATCCCCGTAATCGGCTATCAGCACTGGTCGGTGATGGATAACTTCGAATGGGCAGAAGGGTACGATCCTCGGTTTGGCCTGGTGTATGTTGACTTTCAGACCGGAAAGCGTATCTTAAAAGATTCTGCCTTTCAATATCGCGCAATTATCGAAAGCAATGGTGCATTTCTCTGATGCAGCATGTTGTACTGATGGCTGAAGTATAGTGTTCACATTGATAGGAGGACGGGGTCAGAGAACAATGATAATTAAGCCCCTAATTTAATGCATGCGCAACATTATGACCATTGAAAGGACCCAAACGAAGTTGAAGAGAATTACTACATATTTACCAAAGACTATCCCATTTACCCGCCAGGGAATCGGCAACATTTCTTTGAAGCCCTCTCGGCGCTTGGTGTTTATGCCTGAAATGCCCTCGTCAGCCGCTGTCAGGTAAGGAGACTACAGATTTTGAAGATGGAGTAATTTATATCCTAAACAAGTCAGATGTTCACTCTTCCTTTGCCGCCGAAGGGAACTGCCGCCGCTGATGAAGAAGAGAGATATTCGTTGACTTTATCATAAAATATGCCGACTCCGGAAAGCTGTGCGGTGTTCGGAGATCCTGCTTTTTCGTATTAATAGCAGTCCATCCATGTGCGGAAATCTTTCTTTTTTGATGCGCAAAAATGCAGTGCGAAGATTGTTTCTTGTCTGCATCTTCGTGACATTGTATACCTTAGGGGGCTAATGCGAACCCCGTCTGCGATAGATTCATGATATCCTGAACAGCCAACGCAGGCCATATGCAACCTGAGCGGCGGGACTGCCCAATCCGGGCGGTTCCTTTGCTCAATTCAAGCGGAACCGCTGCTCAATTTCGTCGGTGGAGGTGATTTCTGCGAGCGGTGTATGCAAAAAAGCGGAAACCCCGGAAAGAAGCATGCAAAAGCCGGGTCGGCGGTTGTTGATGCCCCGGTTTGACTGCTGTGCGCTAGTGCATATATTTTTCTCGATACTCTCCGGGCGTGAAACCGGAATACTTCTTGAACACTCTTGAAAAATGACTCTGGGAGGAGAAACCAAGATAGTTACTGATGGCGGGCAGAGCTTTGTCCGTATAGCGGAGGAGGCGTTTGGCTTCCTCTGTTTTTTCTTTCAGAATGAAGTCGGTCAGGCTTTCGCCGGTCTCCTCAATGAACTTTCGGGAAAGATAGGGACGGCTCAGGTAGAGTTCCTTTGCAATATTCTCTGCGGTGATCGGCTCAGACAGGTGGTGCTGAATGTAATTTGCGACATCTATGGCAAGCTTTCCAGGACGTTTGCCAAGGCGAATACGCTCGACCTTCTGGGTGTATTCAAGAATCATGTGGTATTGCAGATTCATGATTCGATCCGGGCTGTTCAGCAGCTCACACTTTTGAATATAGGCATCACTCAAACTGAAGGCATCCTCCACAGCCATCCCGCCTCGAATAGCGGCACGGGAGGCCAGCGTGACAGACACAATGAAGGTGTTCTTTGTCTGTCGAAGCTGCTCGGAGGCGATGATGCCCCCTCGGACAGCAGGCGCCGCTTTGATCCACTCCCGAAGAGCTGCGGTATCGCCCTTTCGCACGATGGCCATGACGGTCTGCTCCAGTTCAAAGGTGTTGTGCACGTTCTGGAGCGGAATGTTGTCTTCAGAATACTGCTGCGCATCCTGTTTGGCAACTGCATCCTTACTTAGGACAGCCTGCTGGTCATCAAACACCGCAATGTCCTGAAGGGAAAGCTTCTCTCCGTTGAGCACATAATTCATGGTGCACAGAATCTGCATCACGCTTTCCAAAGGCATGCGGATGATGCTTTTCATGCCGGTAACGAAATCCTGCGTATCTTCCGACGCAACGTCCAACTGGAACGCCAGTTCACGAAGCTCCTGATCTGTATTGCCGGTTTGACGGGTAGGACCGATGATGATTTTCTGAGTACCAAAATTAATGATGCCGTAGTAGTTGAATATCCTTGTTACATAGTAGCCCACATTTTCCCGGATGTTCCAAATATCTTTCCTGTACAGTTCCACAGGATCTTTCGGAAGCGTTACGAAGGAGTAGAAAAAAGTGAGCGTTTCTCCATCGTAAAGCCGAATTGGCACACCGGAAAGATTGCCGATAACCGTGCAAAGATAGTTTAAATCAATGTTTTTCACCTTATCACCCCATTTGGTTACAATTATACAGCATTGGTAACGAAAGTGCAAGACGAAAAGAAAAGGATTGTGCTATCATTGCAGTCGAAAAGTGAGAACGAGGTGAAATTTGTGCAAAAGGCGGCCGAGTACAAACCGGGGAATCCCTTTCTTCCTCTGGACACTTACATAGCAGACGGTGAGCCTCATGTCTTTGGGAACAGAGTGTATCTGTTTGGCTCTCAAGACATGGAGGGCGGCAGTGTGTTTTGCCCTCTTGACTATGTGGGATATTCTGCTCCGGTAGACGATTTGACTGCATGGCGATGCGAGGGTACGATCTATCGCAGAGATCAGGACCCCAGACAAGGCGCATTCCTCTATGCGCCGGATGTGGTTCGGGGAAATGACGGGCGATACTATCTTTACTACACTACGGAAAGCTTTTCGGAGCCCTTGCGGGTAGCGGTATGCGACGAACCTGCCGGGCGGTATCAATTTTATGGATTTGTCCGCAATCCGGACGGAACGCCCTTCACCAAGCGAATTCCTTTTGATCCTGCGGTAATCAACGATGATGGTATAATCCGCCTTTACTATGGTTGGGGACTGCATTTGGGAGACAATCCGATCAACCGGCTTTCCATGGAGATTACGGGACGAATTATGTTCGGGAAGGTGAGGGATGCGGAGTATTCCGGGAATATTATGGGTGCCTTCACGGTAGAAGTTGCCGATGATATGCTGACAGTGAAGACCGAACCGCAGCGGATTGTGCCCTGTCACATGGAAGCAAAAGGTACAAAATTTGCGGAGCACTCCTTCTATGAGGGCAGTTCAATCCGAAAGGTGAACGGCAAGTATTATTTTATCTATTCCTCCCAGGTCAATCACGAGCTGTGCTATGCAGTAAGCGACTACCCGGACAGAGATTTCAAATACGGCGGCGTGATTATCAGCAACGGTGACGTTGGCTACCATGGAAGAAAGCCTGAAGACCGGCTGAATGCCACAGGCAACAACCACGGCAGTATTGAGTGTATCAACGGGCAGTGGTATGTTTTCTATCACCGGCACACCCATAATCGAAGTTGCTGCCGACAGGCTTGCGCAGAGAAAATCGAAATTCTTCCGGATGGAAGCATTCCGCAAGCGGAGATGACCAGCACCGGATTAAAAAATGAGCCGTATGGATGCGGTTCTTATCCGGCAGCGACGGCCTGCAATCTGCACAGAGGAAGAATGAACCATATTGTGAACGGTATTTCAAAGGCTGACAAGCCCTGCGTCTCCCATGATCAGGTGGATCGATTTATCAGCAACATCCGGGATAATACATGGATTGCGTACAAGTACGTTTTGTTCCGGAACAAAATGCAGATTACGGCCTTGACCAGAGGCAATGCTTGCGGGGTGTTGGAAATTTATGCGGATCATGTACCGCTGGGAACCTTGCAGATTCAGCCTGGAGAAGACTGGCGTGAAGCAAGCACACAAGTACATCATAATGGCGTTGCGGCTCTGCAATTCCATTATCGAGGAAACGGGAATATGGACTTTCTTTCGTTTTCGATTGAAAACGGGCAGGGGCAGAACGGGATGAATATTAAGAAAAAATCTCTGAAATGACCATGGAGGAGAAAATCTCATTACATATGGGCGGAGATTTTGGCGCACGAAGGCAATCCGCAGCAGGGGATTCCTGCTGTCAAGACGACAGATGCCCCGCAGTTTGCGGTGCCGGGTGGATGCCGCAGACGTAATCGATATCCGTGAATCCATGTTTGCAACCTGTTTTCCTGGGGGAGAAACCGACGGCGCAACAGGGAATCGGGAGTTGTATGCTGCAGAGGGCGAAGCCATGGGCAAGGAAGGTGCTGCTAAGGAAGTATCTGTTGTTCTTGGCCCCGGCTGTAACTTCAAACGCAATGAAAATGCAGTACATGGGGACGGAGAATATCATGGCCAGGGCCTGCTGCATATGGAAAACGGTCACTATACCAAGGGCATTATCGCAATGCCGAAAAAAGTAAAGAGGGAGATACCATTATGAAAAAAGAAATGAAGCTTCTTGCCGGCCGGATCCAGTCCGTCGATGTCACCAAGAGTGAAAAATGGTTGGGCTACCTGGTGGGCCCTGCCGGGGCGCTGCTGTTTAATGCAGTGCTGGCATCCTATTTGAACGTGTTCTATACGGATGTGCTGAAGCTAACCGGCGTCTGGGGCGGCGCTTTTCTGATGATTTTCCCCATCGTGTCCAAAATCATCGATGCCATCACCAATGTCATCATGGGCCAGATTATTGACCGCACCCGTACCAAAGAAGGGAAGGCCCGCCCTTGGCTGCTGCTGTCGGCCATTTTGATGCCCATCACCGGTGTGCTGCTCTTTACGGTGCCAACGGCATCCGAAACGGTGCAAGTAATCTGGATCATGGTCTCCTATAACCTGTTTTATTCCATTGCTTATACAATTTACAACATGAGCCATATGCTTATGGTGCCCTTGTCCACCCGAAACACACAGCAGCGGGGCGAACTTTCCGTCTTTAACAACATCTCGGGCGTTATGGTCAGCGGGATTATCGTTGCTTTGATTTTTCCCATGGTGATTATGCCCATACTGGGTGCAAACAAACAGCTGTGGATTAGGGCAATGAGCGTGCTGTCCATTTTGACTCTGCCTTTGACGCTGTTCGAGTATTATTATACCAAGGAACGTGTTACGGAAGAAACGGCCGAAGTTGTGCAAGTGCAACCTATTGGGAAGCAGATGAAGGCAGTACTTACGGATAAATATTGGGTTATCCTGATGCTCTACAATGTAATCTATCTGTTGGGCAGCGGCTTCAAGAACTCTGCGCTGGTTTACTACTGCAACTATGTTCTGGGGTCTTATAATGACGGCGTCACCCAGATGCTGGTTTCCGTCATTGGCGGTGTTCCCATGGGAATTGGTATTTTTGCGGTGTGGCCTCTTGCAAAGAAGTTCGGCAAGCGCAATGTTACCATGCTGGGCTTTGTTCTGTATGCCGTCGGCGGTGCAATCTGTCTGATTAACCCCAGGAATATGGTCATTGTACTCATTGGTCAGTTTATTAAGAATATCGGCGGACTGCCCTGCGCTTATGTGTTTGCGGCATTATTCGCCGATGTGCTGGATCATATTGAGTGGAAACACCGTTTCCGTGTGGACGGACTGTCTACTTCTGTCAATTCCGTCATTGCCACTGTATGTATGGGCATCACCAATGGCGTGCTGAATTTGTGCCTTGCAAAATCCGGCTATGTTGCGCCTGAGTTCATCGAGGCTACCGGCCAGACCATTGGCGCAGTTCAGAATGCAGGAACGCAGAATGTATTTATTTTCTTCTTCCTGGGACTGGAAATAATTACGGGTATTATTCTTGCCGTCCTGCTGCGGTTCCTGAATGTGGAAAAGACCATCAATCAAGAGCAGGCAGAAATTAGAGCACGGCAGGCGACCGGGAACTAAAGCAAGTCCGCGGGAAATGAACGCAAATGAGGGGCGTGCAAGATGAAAATGAATCTGCGCTTTGATTATCATTTTGAACCCGGAAAAGGGCGGATGCATGATTCCAATTCCTGAAGACGCCAAGCCGGTGGAAGTATTCGTTAATGGCGGCGAACATTCTTTCAGCTATTGGTTCGATTCGCTGAGAAAAATATAGGTGAAAATATGATACAGGCAACTAATCTAAAAACAGAATATTTGGTGGATCCCCTGGGAATTGATATTGAAAAACCCAGATTTATGTGGAATGTTAGCGGTGCAGTTAAGCAGACTGCCTATCAGATTGTTGCGAAGGTGCATGACGAAACTGTCTGGAACAGCGGCAAGGTAGAATCTTCTTCCATGACGCATATCCCTTATGAGGGCAGAGAGCTTCACAGCGGCGAGCGGGTTGTCTGGACGGTCAAACTATGGGACGAAGATGGCAACGGCGGGGAGGCAAGCGAAGCATTCTTTGAGATGGGTCTGTTGGATGCGTCCGACTGGAAAGCTAAATGGATTACCGGCAACTACAAAGTTGACAAAAAACAGCGATATCCTGTGGATTGCTTTCGTAAACAGATAACCGTCGTCAGAGAGATTAAATCCGCACGGCTATACATTACCGCCTGCGGACTGTATGAAGCAAAGATCGACGACAGAAAGATTGGAGATTTCTGTTTTGCTCCCGGACATACGGACTACCGCAAGCGTGTCCAGTACCAGACCTATGACGTGACGGATATGCTCGGCACAGGCAATCATGCTTTGACCGTGCAGGTGGCTGACGGTTGGTATTGCGGCAGTTGCGGTGCATGGGGCATCCGAAATCAGTATGGCATAGAAAAGAAGCTTCTTGCACAGCTGGAGCTCATCTATGCTGACGGAAACAAAGATACCGTTATTTCTGATGAATCCTGGGATTGGAGCAACGACGGCCCTATCCGTTTTGCCGACAATAAGGACGGTGAGGTGGTCAATGCCAACTGTCGGCCCAATTACAGCGGTAAGGCCAAGGTGACTTCCCATAAGGTCCTCCCTACCGCATCCAACAATGTACCTGTCATAGAGCACGAGCATTTCATGCCCGTTATCACAAAAGCGCCCAACGGGAAGAAGCTGTTAAACTTCGGTCAGAATATTGCGGGCTACATTTCTTTTAGCATGCAGGCAAATCAAGGCCAGCGGCTGACCTTCCGCTTTGGTGAGCTTCTGGATGAAGATGGAAACCTGACGCAGAAGAACATTCAGCTCACCGTGAAGAATCACACGACACCTCTGCAGCAGATTGTTTATACTTGTAAAGAGGGATTAAACGAATATAAAACCACCTTTGCGGTGTTTGGCTTCCAATATGCAGAGGTTGATACCGACATTGAACTGAAACCTGAGAACGTGACGGCCATTGCGGTCTATTCCGATATCCGGCGGACAGGTTTTTTTGAAAGCTCCAACGACCTTTTAAACCGTTTCGTGGATGCTGCCATGTGGTCCGCAAAGGGCAATTCTTTGGATATCCCCACAGACTGTCCCACACGAGAACGTCATGGCTGGACAGGGGATGCCCAGATCTTCTTCGAAACCGCCAACTATCTGTTTGATTATGCCGCATTCTCCCGTAAGTATCTTCGGGATATCTATGACTGGCAGAAGAAAAGCGGCCGACTGCCCCAGATTGCACCTTACGGCGGTGTGGACTTCTATATGTGGACTATGAATGGCAGCGTAGGCTGGTCTGACGCCGGTATTCTGATTCCGTACCGCTTCTGGAAAATGTATGGCGATAAACAGATTCTTATCCATTACTACGAGCGTATGAAGCGGTATGCCGGATTTATGATGCACCGCTGCGGCAAGTTGGGGCTGATGGCAAAACCGCTGGGACTCAAGGGCGAGGCAAAGAAGTATGCGGTAAACTGCGGTCAATCCTTTGGAGAATGGGCAGAGCCGGCAGAAGTACACCCCAATGACTGGAAAGATATGGTAGCACCTCACCCGGAGGTTTCCACTGCGTACACATCCTATGTTTTAGGCTGTATGGCAGAAATTGCAGAAGAGCTTGGATGCAACGAAGATGCCGTCACGTTCAGGAAGTACAGCAACGGCAGCAGAAAAGCCTATCAGGCTATGGCGTCAACCGATGACTATTCTCTGGATACCGACCGACAGGCACGGCTGGTTCGCCCCCTTGCCTTTGATCTGTTGGATGAAAAGCAGACCCGATATGCACAAGAGCGCCTGATACAGGCGATGGAGAATTACGGCTGGCGGCTGGGAACAGGTTTCCTATCTACGCCGCTGATTATGGATGTGTTGGCAGAGTTCAATCCGGATGCTGCTTATCGGCTTCTTGAAAACGAAGAAATGCCGGGCTGGCTGTTCATGACCAAGAACGGTGCAACCACCATCTGGGAGTCCTGGGAAGGTACTCAGGCTCAAGGCGGCATTGCGTCTTTAAACCATTATTCCAAGGGCGCCGTCTGCGAGTGGCTGTTTAAGACCATGTGCGGCATTCGTATGAATGGTGAAAACCATTTCATTATCGCGCCTAAGCCCGGCGGAAACTTCACCTATGCCAAGGCATCCTATGACAGTATCTACGGCAGAGTAGAATGCGGCTGGAAAAAGATGCAGAATGGCTACCGCTTTACTGTTCATGTCCCCTGCAACACGGCGGCGACTGTGATTCTTCCGGACGGAACCGCCCATAATGCGGCTGCCGGGGAACACTGCTTCTGACACGGAAGAAACTGAGAGCTGCTATTTTTATTCGCAGATTCATGCATTCCCGGGTGCAGCCGGAATGGAGTATGGAGGCTTTTTAT
>CAYUHW010000015.1:0-13269 GCA_964444605.1 uncultured Christensenella sp.
GCCCTTAACGCAGGGCATATTCTTGCAGTTCAGGCAGCGGGCGGCTTCGACCATAGCCTGCTCAGCGGTGTAACCAAGAGCCACTTCCTCAAAGTTGCGGGCACGTACTTTGGGCTCCTGGGTGGGCATCTCGTTGCGGGTCATTCTCATATTGGGCATATTATTTTACCTCCTGACGGAAAAGGTTGCAGGCTTCTTCCCGAGCCTTGGCTTCAAACTCACGGTAAGCGCCGTTGCGAGCCATAGCTTCGTCAAAGTCTACCAGATGGCCATCAAACTCGGGACCGTCTACGCAGGCAAACTTCATTTCGCCGCCAACGCTGAGACGGCAGCCGCCGCACATACCGGTACCATCGATCATAATGGGGTTCATGGAAACGATGGTCTTAATTCCATATTCCTTGGTGAGCTTGCACACGAACTTCATCATGATGAGGGGCCCGATGGCGATGACTTCGTCATACTGATTGCCTTCCTCAATAAGCTTCTTGAGGGCATCGGTAACAAGACCCTTGGTGCCCCAGGAACCGTCGTCGCTCATGGGTACGAAGCGGCTGCTGTGGGAACGGAAATCGTCCTCCAAAATTACCAGATCCTCACTGCGGAAACCGACGATGGCATGGACTTCCGTGCCCTGCTCATGCAGTTTCTTGGTTACAGGATAGGCAATGGCGCAGCCTACGCCGCCGCCGATTACGGCCACTTTCTTGAGGCCTTCGGTATGGGTGGGGCGTCCCAGAGGACCTACAAAGTCCGTCAGGCAATCGCCCACATTCAGGTGGTTCAGCTTCTCAGTCGTGGCGCCCACAATCTGGAAGATGATGGTTACGGTGCCTTTTTCCTTATCGGAATCGGCGATGGTCAGGGGCACTCTCTCCCCCTCCGGCTCAGTGCGCAGGATAATGAACTGACCGGGCTGGGCCTTCTTGGCTACCAGGGGCGCTTCGATATCCATGCGGACTACAGACGGATTCAAAACGGTCTTTGCTTTGATCTGATACATGACAACCTCTTTTTTATTTATTGATTTCAGGCTTTCACCTGTTCAATGCGCAGTTTTTCTTCAATCTTGCGAGCCGTAGGCGTATCCGCCAAGCCCCCTCGTGCCGTTTCGCGCAGATCCGGATGCATCATCCGCCCCACGTTCCGCATGGCTTCCACCACTTCGTCAAAGGGAATGATGCTGGTAATCCCCGCCATGACCATGTCGCTGCACAAAACGGCGTCTACGGCTCCCATGGCGTTCCGCTTAATGCAGGGGCATTCCACCAGTCCCGCTACGGGATCGCAAACCAGCCCCAGCAGGTTTTTTAATGTCATGGCCGCTGCATGGAGGCACTGCTCCGGCGTACCTCCCCGCAATTCCGTCAGCGCGCTGGCCGCCATGGCCGCACCTGAGCCTACCTCCGCCTGACAGCCGCCGGAAGCGCCTGAAAGGCTGGCGTTGCGGGCGATGATGATGCCGATGGCCGCCGCATTGAAGAGGGCAGAGAGCATTTTCTCTCTGGGAAGCTTTTTTAAATAGCAATACCCAATGACCACCCCGGGCAATACGCCGCTGGCTCCCGCCGTAGGCGCCGCCACAATGCGTCCCATGGAGGCGTTGACTTCCACCACCGCCATGGCGGAGGCCGTCATAACGGTAAGGTCAGAGCCCATTAAGGAGTCCCCTTTGAAGGCCAGAAGTCTGTCGGCATCCACCCCCGTAAGGGACGTGGTGCTGATGTTTTCCTCTTCCAGACCCTGCCGAATGCTTTCCTCCATGGTCGCCAGGTTCTTGTCCATTTCGGCAATCACCTGCTCCCGGTCTCTTTCCCCGTTCTCAATTTCAAAGCACAGGGCAGCCTCGCTGATGGGAATGTTTTCACGGGCACAGATTTCCAGCAAATCCTTACCTGTACGGAATTTATATCTCATATAGCCACTACCTCCGTGCCTTCCACGTTCAGCTCAATGCGCCGACGGGTGGCTTCGTCCACCTTAGTATCCGTTTCAATAACCATGCAGGCCTGCTTGCGCCGCTCCGAGCGGAACACCTTCATAAAGGCGATGTTAATGCGCTCCAAGGCCAAAATGGAAGAAACACGCATAATGACCCCAGGAGCATCTTCATGGAAGACCAGCAGGGTGGGCAACTCGCAGTTAAAGCCCACGGCCATATGGTTGAGGGAAGTGACCTCAATGCGCCCTGCACCTACGGAAGTCCCCGTATAGGTATACTCCTTCCCGTCCTCTCCCTTTACATACACTTCCGCCGTATTGGGATGGGCAGGCTCCTCATCGGAAAAGAAAACGGGAATATTTAGGCCCGCTTCCTTCATGAGAAGCTTGGAATAGCGAATGCCTTCCTGATCCGGGTCAAGCCCCAGAATGCCGGCCACAATGGCCGTATCCGTACCGTGTCCGCGCCCGGTCTGAGCGAAGGAACCGTACAGGGTCACGCTGGCGGCTTTCACCTTGCCGCCTACCAGGCGGTTGGCTACCTGCCCAATGCGCACGGCACCTGCCGTGTGGGAACTGGAGGGCCCAATCATACGGGGTCCGATTATATCAAATACACCAATGCTCATACAAACCTCATTTCGCCAACAGTATAGCACACCCCGACAGAAAATGCATCCTTTATTTTTATATTTGATGAAAAATAGAAAATCATCTGCCTTTTTGACTGATGATTTCCCTTTTAGCGGCAGATTAAGCAGTTTCTTTCTCTGATTTGAAGCTGTTTATTCTATAAGAAGCTCATAAGTTCTTATCTTCTTCCATAAAGGAGATAAAATATAGTTTGTTTACACGCTGGATTGTCTTTGTGCTTTTTTTGGGGGGGCGGGGCGACGGTTCGCTTTGCGAACCCTTTGGGCAGAGCCCAAAGCATTGCCGAAGGCAATTGGCCGCCCCGCCCCGCACGCAAAAAAGCCCGCCCCCTTTTAAGAGAACGGACTTTGATTACAACCCAATGAATTACGCCATGGCAAGGCTCCAGACCAGAGTTACAACCAACCCCAGCACCATGAGCAGTGCCATGAACAGGCACATAAAACGAACGAACTTTCCGTGCTTCATGGCTTAGGAAATGGGCTTTACGGCGGCAATAGCGGCCTCGTCACGGACAACACCGGCATTTTCCATCCAGCTATCCAGCGCTTCCTCAGCATAGGTGGTCTGCACATAGCTGACCAGATTGTCGTGAAGCTTGTCGGCTACCTTCTCATAAGGAATCACGCCGGCGGGCTCGCCTTCGATGCGCTTGATGATGTAGTAGATAGGAGTGATGGTGCTGTTGCCCTCGCTGTCGGTGGTGGAATTTTCTACGGTTACCATCTCCACCTCGCCAACTTCCAGTTCGTTGGCCACCATGTAAACAGCGTTGTCAAAGAGGCTGTCCAATGCGCCGATGCCGTATCCTTCATCCTCTTCCAAAGTGCCGATAAAGGCGTCCAGGTTGACTTCCTCATCCTTGAGCAGAATCTCAAACTGAGCGGGGTCGCTCTCAATCTTCTCCATGGATTCCTGAGCCAAATCCAGAGCGTTCAGCTGAATGACCCGGATAAAGACGAAATCTTCGGGCACATAGAGGTAAGGCGTATTGTACTGACCCATCTGGCGATAGTATTCATAGCTAGCATAAGCGCCGTCTTCATAAGCGTCCACATAGTACTCCTGAACATAGTCGGCGTAGATCTGAGGAAGATCCTCATCGGCCACAACCTTTTCTTCCTGAAGCTGGGTATAGACCAGCTCGGCCAGCATTTCGGCTCTGGAAGCTTCCGTCTGGCGGGCAATAAAGGAACTCTTGGTCAAACCCATGTTGGAAAGATAGGAAGCGATGGTAGTATTGGCATAGGTTTCGGGGGTGGTGGAACCGGCAGACTTGGCGCTTTCTACACACTGATTGTAAAGCTCGTCATAAGCATCCTGTCCGTCCTGCTTGCACAGTGCCTCTTCTTCCTTAGTAAGGGTAATGCCCATTTCTTCGGCCATCTGCACATAGGCCTTCTGCGCAAGCAAGTTCTCCATGATATACTCACGCAAATCGCTGAGGCCTTCTTCGGTGGAGGTGTCAAAATACTGACCGTAGCCATAATACAGTGCATACAGATTATAGGTGCTGATGTTGCTGTAATAGTCATTGAAGGACTGGGCAAATTCGCCTTTGGTTATGCGCAGGTTTCCTACGGAAGCAATGGTCTGATTCCGCTCAAAATAGTTGTACCCCATCTTGTCCTTTTTCAACAGCATAATGCCTGTTGCAATCAGTGCAATAGCCAGTACAACGATTACAACGGTAAGGACGGTCCTTTTCTTGTTCTTCATAATCTTCTCCCTTTGCTGCATAAAATGTGTCCTCTTTCACCAAGACACACGATTATTGCATTATAATATAGTTTGGAAGTATTGTCAATGAATGTCACAATTAAGTTCATTTTTCTTCCTCAGCCAGGCGCAAATAGGCCGCCATACCGCCGGTTCTTCCCTCTCGGCGGTAGGAATACAGGTTGTCCGTTTCTTTGGTACAAACACCCATAAGGGAAACATGCTCCGGGAGAATCCCGCTTTCCAGAAACTGGCACAGAGCCACCTGCCACAGATCCACCGTTGGATTCCCCTTCTCGTTTACCCCCCGCAAAGGACAATAAGGAAAGGCCTCTTCAAACAGCTTGGCCACATCCTCCCCCACTTCAAAGCATTTGGGGCAGATGGAAGGGCCTACGCCGGCCAAAATGTCCTTGGGGTCGCTGCCAAGAAGGCGCATCTTTTTTACCACTTCCGAGCCGATGCGTCCCAGCGCCCCCCGCCAGCCTGCGTGGCAAAGGCCGATAATGCGCTTTTTCCTGTCATAAAAGAAGAATGCCATGCAGTCGGCATGTCCGGTAATCAGCGTTACCCCCGGTTCGGCGGTAACCAGTCCGTCGCAGGGGGGCAGAGACGGCAGCGTATGCCCCCGTCCCAGTTCTTCCTTACCCACTATGAATACCGTGGTGCCATGCTCATAGTTATCCATGACCATGGAATCCTCGGGAAAGCCTGCGGCACGGGCAAAGCGGCTGTAATTTTCCAGCACCCTGTCCCGATCGTCATTGGTAAAGCTCAAATTCAAAGAGGCATAGGGCGGCAGGCTTACTCCCCCTGTCCGAGCGGTAAAGCCATGAGCAATGCCCTTTTCCCGGGAAAAGGACGGAAGGCGATACAAGCCCACCCCTTCCCTTTCTTCAAACGTAAATCCGTGAACCAGTTTTTTATACAGGCAGTAAAATTCTTCCCGCTTCATGGTTTCCCCATTCTTTCTCTCTTCTGCCATGTTACAAACCGGATTTCTCGTTCAACAGCTTCTGCAGTTCCTCCATAAAGGTCTGCGTATCCTTAAACTCCCGGTATACGGAAGCATACCGCACATAAGCCACCTCATCCACCTGCCGCAGATACTTCATAACCAGCTCGCCGATGCGGGCAGAGGAAATCTCCGAAGCCAGAGTGTTGCTTGCTTCCCGCACAATATCATCGACCATTTTGTTCTGGGCCTCTGCAGAAATGGGACGTTTGCCGCAGGCCTTACGGATTACGGAAGCAATCTTTTCTCTGGAAAGAGGCTCCCTCCGGCCGTCCCGCTTGACCACCATCAAGGGATTCTCCTCAATGCGCTCAAAAGTAGTAAAACGCTTGCCGCACTTGGTGCACTCTCGCCTGCGTCGAATGCTGGTTCCGTCCTCACTGGGACGGCTGTCTATTACCTTACTGTCTGTATTTCCGCAATACCGGCACTTCAATATACTGTCCTCCGCTTCACAAGTTCTTTGAGTCCCTCCCTCAAAGATGAGTTCAGTATAGCACATTCACGGACAAAGCTCCACCAAAATAACATCCTCTCCAAATTTTTTTACTTTTTTGAAGGGGATGAGACAGCTCTCCCGATTTTTAAACAGCCCCAGCATGCGTCCTGCCCCCGGCACTACCAGCGCAAGCACCTCTCCTGTGCATAGGTCAATCTCCAAATCGCTGACCTGCCCCAGTCTGGCTCCGTCCAGCACGTTGATAACTTCCCTGCATTTAAGCTCCGAAAATGTGACTCTGGCCTCCATGCCCGCCTCCTATTCCTGACTTTTTTCATTTTATTCCCCCTGATTGCGCCCCATGACAAAAAATCAGCCAAGCAACGCCCGGCCGATTCTATACTTTAATCTGTTTTCAATTGTCCGTAGGTACGGTGCAGCAAAAGAGCCGCCAAGATAAAGGTCCGCACATCGGACATGGGCATGGAGTACAGCACTCCGTCCACGCCGAAAACCACTTCCCGCACCATGGACAGCACCGTAAACTCCACGCCCATTCCCACGGCCTGCAAAATATTCTTTCCCGATGCTTTTTGCACATGCGCTTAAATATAATTGGAACGGTGCCTCTATGTCAAGGGCTCTGGGAACAGATAAAAGCGTCCTTCCTTTTAATTTTACACAGGTTGTCATTGACGAATTATGTCTTGTAGGCTAAAATGAAATCAATGTTCGCCAACCTTTGCAAAGGAGAATGTCTTTTGAAGCGTTTTTTTGTTATATTCTGCCTCGTGTGCATTTTGATGAGTCTTGCTCCCGTCAATACTGCCGCTGAGGATCTTCCCGCACCTTCGGAATCCCCTGCGCCCTCGGCAGAACCTGTTTTGGCATCAGACTCTCCCTGGCAGGCGCTGTTGGGATTTGCTTCCGACCCGGAAACGGCAAAGGAACCTGAGGACATGTTTTTCTCCTTGGATGAGGCCTACTCTCAGGATGATGAGAATGGGATTTGGTGGTATATGAGCGATAGTTGCTCCATTTTCATCCGCCGCCATAATACCACCGTCACCTCCGAAAACAACCGCACCTATCCCCAAGTGTATTATTCTGCCCACATTTTCATGCGCAACTACAACAGCTTCCGCACGGGCTTTGCCAGCGAGCAGGAGAACGGCATCAGCTTGGAGGACGGCTGGCGCATTGCAAGGCGGGAGCGGGCCGTGCTGGCCATAACCGGCGACAACGTAATACAGCAGGACACGGACAAAAAGGGCGTTATCATTCGCCATGGAAAGATATATTTGAATAACCGCAGAGAATCCTTCTGCGCCATTAAGGACGATTTGACCATGGAAGTGTTCCAGCGGGATACGGCCAAGGCAGAGGATTTGATGGAGCAAGGCATTCGGGAAACCATGAGTTTCGGCCCTTGGCTGATTCAGGACGGTGTTGCCAACGACAGGGTGCATCTGTTCCGTGTGAACCGAGTGAATCCCCGTGTGGGCGTCGGACAAATTGCAAAGGGACATTTTCTGGTTCTGGTAGCAGACGGCCGCCAGGGAAATTACAGCTACGGCTTGACCCTGACCCAGTTTCTGCAGTTGTTTGTAGATGCCGGCTGTGAACAGGCTTACAATATGGACGGCGGCTGCTCCACGGGACTTATTTTCATTGGCGAGCATCTGAACCGCCACGACGGCACCCCCGGTGCGGCGGATTACCAGCGGGACTGGCCCGATGCCCTGATGTGGGGATATTCGGAACTGGTACCTACGGAAGACGAACCCTTGCTTCACAACGGAAATCAGGAGGGATAAAGGGATGAAAAAGTTCTTTGCGCTTCTACTCGGCGTTTGTTTCCTTTTTCTGATTTTCCCCGCAGGCGCTTTTGCAGAAGACGCCGTTTCCCCCTCCCCCTACCTTATGCCTGATGGCAAGGAAGGGCGGGAAGGCTTGTTATGCGACCGGGATTTTCACACCTTTGTAACCGTCAACCGAAATCTTGATTTGACCTTCTCCCCGGATGACACCTCCGCTTCTATACTGCTGGAGTGGTTCTCCCTGCCGAGCAGCTATACCCTCGAGTTTTTGAATGCCGACGGAAAGGTCCTGGACAGTCAAAAGCGGGAGCCCGTCTCCTATCATGAGTATATTGAAATAGGGGATGCCGTCTCCCTGCGCATTTCCTCCAGAGAAAAGTTGGAGATTGCCGAACTGCGTCCTGCCTCTTCCGAAGAGTCTGTATTCACTAGCGGCTATGCTCCCTGCGATGTCCTTCTGCTTTTGAAGGAGCCGGGAGAAGAGTGTACCGCCGCCGCCCCCGTTCTGAAGTATCTGCTGGATCACGGTCTTACCGTACAGCTTTGCTATGTTCTCTCTTCTCATAGGGACCGCATGGGCGAAGTCATGGACTCTCTAGAGTATCTGGGACTCTTACGGGAACCCATCTTTCTCTCCATGAGCCAGCCTCGGGATGATTCCTATGACGCCGCTTTTAACCTGTGGCCGGGAAAAGAATTGCGCAAGGCCCTATCGGACTTGACCGCGCTGAACCCCAAGCTCATTGTAGCCGACGGTTCCGGTACCGGTGCCTATGTGCTGGAAACGCTTTTAAAGCAGGAAATAAGCCCCGAAAAGGTCTATGTTATGGATGCAGAAGGGGACATCACCTGCTCCTTGAACGCAGAGGGCACCATTGACATGGAAACGGCCTTAAATCTGCAGCAGTCCCAGCGCATCTATCGGCGGCAGCCTTCTGTTTCGGCATCTCTCCGTTCCCTTCAGGGAAGCGGCGGTGCTTTGCTGGAGGGCATGGACACGCAGAGCTTTTTAACCTTTGCTACGCCTACCCCTGCGCCCACGGATACCCCCGCCCCTACGGACACCCCCAGCCCTGCGCCTACGGACACGCCGGCTCCCACGGACACGCCCAGCCCCGTCCCCACGGAAGAAACGCCTGCTCCCACTGCTCCGCCGGCGAAGGAAAAAAAGAATCCTTATTCCGCCGTCCTTCTTATCCCCATACTGCTTGCGGCAGGGGTGATTGTTTTGGCGGTTCTGCCTCATAAGAAAAAAAGGAAATAGCCCGTCCGGCATTTTAAAGCGCACCGCCATGGTGCGCTTTTTTGTGCGTTCACTCATTTTTCTTTCACCGCATAGTATGCAGTATCTTTTGCATGGAGGAATGAGAATGCAGACGAACTATTCATCGGGAGATGCCTGCTGCTTTACCGGTCGGGAAGCGGGCATTGACCCTACGCAGGAAAAAAACGTGGTTCTTGCCGGCGCAGCCTGTACCAACGATACCTGCGGCTGCGGGCTCTCGGACACCGGCAGCGGCGGCTGCCGTCTGGCCCGTGTATATTTCCCTGACCAGATTTATCGAGCAGGCTTTTGCCCCTGTGAAGCCATGGAAAAGGGCACCTTGTTCCCGGAGCTTGTCTCGCCCTTTACCCCTGCCGTCAATTGCCAGAGTAACGGCTGAAAGGAGAATCGCATGCCTACGGATTTGGAAGCTTTGAAAACTGCCATCGGTGAAGCCAGATTCGCCTGTGTGGAACTGGGGCTGTATCTGGATACTCATCCGGAGGACGAAGCCGCCCGCAGCGACTACAACTGCTACGGAGAACGGCTTCGCTCCCTGCTTTCCGCATACACGGAAGCGGAAAACAATCTTCTGAACTTTGGTCAATGTCCTCAGGTAAACCCGGGCTACATCCTTACGCCCTGGCCCTGGCAGGTACAGTAAGGAGGCAATTTTATGTGGATATACGAAAAACGGCTGGAGCACCCCGTGCGCATTACCAAGCCCGATCCCCGCATGGCAAAGCTGTTGATGGCCCAATACGGAGGCCCCGACAGTGAACTGGGAGCAGGTCTTCGGTATCTGACCCAGCGGTACTCCATGACCGATGAGCGGGTCATAGCCACCCTCAGCGACATCGGCACGGAGGAACTTGCCCACTGGGAAATGCTGGCGGCCATGATTCACCAATGCATGCAGGGAGCCACCTGTAAGGAACTGGATGCCGCAGGACTGGCCGGATACTATGTGATTCACAACCACGGCGTGTTCCCCGTGGATCCCAACGGTGTTCCCTTCACCACCGCCTATATTGCCTGTACGGGGGATCCCATTGCAGATCTTTCGGAGGATATGGCCGCAGAGCAAAAGGCACGTGTTACCTATGAAAACCTTATGAACATGACGGATAACCCGCAGATTCTGGAGCCCCTGTACTTTTTGCGGGAGCGGGAAGTGGTGCACTACCAGCGCTTCGGAGAATGTTTGGAAATTGTGCAGGGGCGCAACGCCCACAGTTTCCGCAGCTGTCGCTGCCGATAACGACACCCATGTATCAAGACGGCAATCCCTTGCGGACGGCCGTCTTTTTTGTATCCTTGTGCCCGTTTTGCCGTTTGCCCTTGACAGTATTACTCTACTGTGATAGAGTGAACATGCTCTATCACAGTAGAGTAACGAAGGAGGCACCATGGACACCCCAAAGATTTACGAAAGCGAATATAGGTTTTGTCTCATACTGTGGGCGCATGAACCCATAAAAAGCAAGGAACTGGTGGCCCTTTGCCGGCAGGAACTGGGCTGGAAGCCTACTACCACCTATACCGTCATCAAGCGGCTAAGTCAGCGCGGGGTTTTAAAAAACGAGAACACCGTCGTCTCCGCTCTCATTTCCCGAGAGCAGGCGCAAAAAGCGGACATAGACGAACTGCTGACCAAGCGGTTTGAGGGGTCTTTACCCGCCTTTGTGACGGCCTTTGCCTCAGGACGCAGTCTCTCCCAAAAGGATATCGACCAGATGCAATCCCTCATTGACCGCTGCCGGGAGGATCTTGCCCATGAGTAACCTCTTCATCGGCTTCTTCAATCGCTCCATGGCCGCAGGCTGCCTGATTCTTGTCCTGCTTCTTCTTCGGCCGCTGCTGAAAAAGACGCCCAAATGGTGTATGCCCCTCTTTTGGGGGCTGGCTGCCATACGTTTGGTATGCCCTTTTACCTTGACCAGTGCCTTGAGTCTGCTTCCCACCGCCGAAGTGCTTTCTCCCCACGTTGTGCCGTATGAAACGCCTGCCGTTTCCACCGGCATTTCCATACTGGACGAGGCGGTGAATCCCATCTTGGCCCAAGCCCTTTCCCCCGCCCCGGGTGCAAGCGTGAACCCGTTGTATGTGTGGACGTCCATATTGGGCGTTCTCTGGGCCATCGTGGCGGCAGGACTGCTTTTGTATGCGCTTATTCGCTATCTGCAGCTGAAGGGCAAGCTCCGCACCGCCGTTCTTACAGAGTACGGCGTATACGAAAGCGAAGCCGTCCCCTCTCCCTTTCTGCTGGGCTTTGTACATCCCAATATGTATCTTCCCGCAGGATTAAGGGAGGACGCCCGTGCCCATGTGCTGGCTCACGAAAAAAGCCATCTTGCCAGAAAGGATCATTGGAGCAAGGCTTTTGGGTATGCGCTGACCTGCTTGTACTGGTTTCATCCCTTGATTTGGGTGGGCTATGTGTTCTTCTGCAGGGATTTGGAGTTGGCCTGCGACGAAAAGGTGCTCCGCACTTTGGAACCGGCGGAGCGCATAGCCTATTCCCAGACTCTGCTAAATATGGCCCAAAAAGGCTCCCATCGGGGATGTCCTCTTGCCTTTGGAGAAACGGGAGTAAAGGAGCGCATTCAGGCTGCCCTTGCATATAGGAGGAGAGGGTTGTGGTTGGCCGTCTTGGCGGTGCTGCTGTGCATTGTACTGGGAATATGCTTCCTGACGAATCCGACTTCCACAAAGGAAACTTTACGTCTGGTCTCCACGGATGGTGATTGGATTACCTATGCGGTAGATACAGAAAAGGAATGCATCGTGCATATCGAATTATGGCAGAAAGGAGCATGTGTGTTCCAAGACACATCTGTGCCCCTGTCCCAAATCTCTCAACTAATTTTGCATTTGCATGATAGCGATACAGAAGATGGTTCCAAACTATTCACCTTCCAGCTGGACACAGATATGCAAGCGGCTTCGCACCTTACTGCCTTCACGCTGGAGCAAGACCTCTTGGGCTGGAGTACCGTGGTATGGAATGCGGATGAGATTGTTCCTCTTGCCTCGGAGAAAAATGTGGTGCTTCTTGGAAGATTCTTTGATGTGCGCTACGGCGGCGTTCGTTCCTACGGAAGCTGTCGGGCACTGACGGAGAATCCCTCTCTGTATCAAACCGCTCCCTGTGCGCTTGTGGTATGGATGGAAGTTTTGTAATCCTCAGCACTTGATTTCTGCTCATGGCTTTTATATAATCAAGAAAAAAGAGGTGTAATGTGCAATGGATAAGAAAACAGGCTGTCTGCTCTGCGGCAAGCCGCTGATATATTTTCAGAGGCCGAAAAAGCTAACTTGCGTCAGTTGCGGCAAGGAGTTTTCCGCCCGCTGCAGTTGTGAAGACTGGCATTATATCTGTGATAGCTGTCATCTGAAGAAGGGCGTGGAGCGGTGTCTTTCCTATTGCCTGGACTGTTCCGAGGCAGACCCCATTGCCATACTGGAAGGCATGATGGCCGATCCTTTTGTACACATGCACGGGCCGGAGCACCACGTGCTGGTGGGCATGGCTTTGATTACCGCCTGCCGCAAAGCGGGTTTGGACTTTGATTTAAGAAGTGCGCTCCTGCAAATGAAGACCCGCGGAGAAAGCTATCCCGGCGGCTCCTGCGGCTTCTGGGGCTGCTGCGGAGCGGCGGTCAGTGCCGGCATAGCCATGAGCATTTTGACTATGGCCTCCCCTCTGTCCGTTCAGCCTTGGCATCAGAGCAATGAAATGACGGCCCGCTGTCTTTCGGCCATTGCGCCCTTAGGCGGCCCCCGCTGCTGTAAGCGCAACAGCTACACCGCCATTCTGACTGCCGTGCCCTACCTCAATGAAACGCTGGGGCTGTCCATTCCCCTTACAGAGCAGGTGCAGTGCGCATACTCTCCGGAAAACAGAGAGTGCCGCCGCATAAGCTGTCCCTACTATAAAAAAGAGAGCTGTTCTCAGCCCTCATAGGTTTCCTGAATCAATTTCAGTATCCCTTCGTCCGCCGGGCAGAAGGGATATTTTTCTATTTCCGCCGGGGTAATGAACCGAATGTCCGCATGCTCCAGCTTCTTAGGAGTGCCGGAAAGGATACTGCAGTGAAACAGACTCAAATCCACGGTAATGTCCGGATACGCATGGACGACGCTGGTAAACAAATCGCCTACTTCCACCTCAACTCCCAGTTCTTCCATGCATTCCCGTTTCAGCGCCTGCGGCTTGGTCTCGCCCTTTTCGACCTTTCCGCCCACAAACTCCCAAAGAAGCCCCCGCGCCTTGTGAGGCGGCCTCTGGCAAATCATAAACCGATCCCCATCCCAAATCAGCGCCGCAACTACTTCTACCATTTTTTCTCACCTTTCTCTGCTTATTCGCCTGTTCTTTCTTGCTCTTTACATTTTATCTTAGATTATATGCATT
>CAYUHW010000016.1:0-12899 GCA_964444605.1 uncultured Christensenella sp.
TCGCAGATTCATGCATTCCCGGGTGCAGCCGGAATGGAGTATGGAGGCTTTTTATTGGAAGCCAACGTCGGGAGAAACGCATGGGCAAAGGCAAAAAAACGGTTTGTCCGCTGCGGCGGTCTTCAGCGTCTTCGGTTTTTCCGACTTCTCTTTAAATCACGGGGGGAGCACGGCGGCATATGGACACTTAAGTATACAGGCTGATGCGGCCGGAGAAGACCTGCAAGAGGGTGTCGGTAAGGGGGCTGGGGGAGGTGCCGGTAAGGTCATAGACCGTCAGGTGCCGAGGGGCCATGCTGACCAGCAGGCTCACCAGACCCTCCTGAGAGGGGTCTGCGTACTCGATGCACAGGGCTTGCCGGTCGGTGAGGGTGCAGCTTCCGTCCTTGTGCAGGCATAGCTGCAGTTCCTCCAGCTTATCGGGCTGTTCCCGCACATAGCCCTGCAGGAGGGAGACAAGCTCCCCATACTCCTTTTGCAAAAGCAGGCTCGCCGCCGCCTGCTCCAAACACAGTTGCCAGAACAGCAAAGTGCCCTCCATGCAAAAGCGCAGATAGCCCTCCAAACACAGCACCCGCTCCTGGCGGAGATACTCCGTCAGCCGCCGTTTCACGGGGGATAAGTCCTCCTCTGCCCGTGCGCTTTGGAGGGCAGAGTGCACCAGCCTCTGCTTTTCCCCCAGAGTAAAGGGGGTGGCGTCGGCCATGGAGGCCAAAACGAAGGGGAGCAGATCCCGGCATAAAAGGCCGCAGACCGCCTCTCCCAAAGCCTCGGCGCTTTTGGGACAGCGGAGGGTTACGGCACAGCCCCCCGCCGCTTCGCCCAAGGTAAAGGGAACCCGGGCGGCACGCAGACGCCGTCCCAGCAGAGCGGCGGTGTCAATGTCATATTCAAATGTGCGGATGATCCAGGACGGCATCTCGTTTTCCTTCCTTGAAGCCTGCTTTTGTGCAAGGGCACGGGGGCGTAAAAGCCTATGCAGTATCTTATGAAATCTGCAGCTTATTCTGTGCCGGTTTTGCCCTCTTCTTTCCATGCAATTTTTACCGATAGGGGACAGGAACCCCCTGCACACGCAGTCGGGGAAGAAAAAATATATAAAACTGCATAAAAATTTGCAAAAACCCCTTTACAAACGAATAAAATGGGAGTATTATGTCAAAAAACGCAAGGAGGAAAGAAACATGACGATGTATAGCCGTTTGTTTAAGCCCGCAGTGGGGCTTCTTTCCTTCCGCTCTCTGTTTCTGTCCCTGGCGCTGATTCTGGTTAGCGTCATTATTCTGGTATCCGTCATTATTAGCAGGGTAACCGCATAGGGCAGGGATGCAAATCGAGAATCACGGTTCTGCAAACCTTGCAGGGCCGTTTTTTTATGAGTAACGATAGGAGGACACAACAATGAAACGAACTGTATGTACACGCATGATGGCAATGGCGGCGGCGTTTATGCTGCTGCTGGGGCTTATTGGATGCGGCGGAAATAGCCAGAAGAAGGCGGACGATACCATTCGTGTGGGCATGATGGGCCCCTTCACCGGGGATGCCGCCGTATACGGCCTGGCCGTGCGCAACGGCGTGGAGCTGTATATGAACCAGTATAACGAGAATGGCGGCGTCAACGGCAAGAAGATTGAGATGTTCTTCTATGACCAGAAGGGGGATTCCACCGAGTCCATCACCGCTTTCTCCCGTATGGTGGAGCAGGACGGCATCACCGCTCTCATCGGGGACGTACTCACGGGGAACACCATTGCCGTTGTCGGCGAAGCGTATCCCCTGAACATGCCCATGATCACTGCTTCGGCTACGGCGGCGGAGGTCACCTACGATGAGAAGACGGACACGGTCTACAGCAACGTGTTCCGCACCTGCTTCATCGATCCCTTCCAGGGACAGAAGATGGCCGCCTTTGCCTATGAAAAGCTGGGCGTCAAGACGGCTGCGGTAATCTTTGAGAACGGCAACGACTACGCCGTAGGTCTGAAGAACGCCTTTGTGGATGAGTGCGGCAAGCTGGGCATTGAGATTGTGGACGAGGAAGGCTACGCCGACGGAGACGTGGACTTCAAAGCCCAGCTCACCAACATCATGAGCAAGAACCCCGACGTGGTCTTCTGCCCCAACTACTATGAGGACGACGGTTTGATCATCTCTCAGGCACGGGAGATCGGCCTCGATGTCACCTTCCTGGGCGGCGATGGCTGGGCAGGCGTCAACAAGTACGCCTCTGCCGAAGACTTGGAGGGCAGCTACTACTGCTCCGCTTACGCCGCCGGCACCGAGCAGGTAGCCGCCTTTGAGGAGGCCTATGTGGAGGCCTACGGCAAGGATACTTTGAGCATGTTTGCGGCCCTCGGCTACGATGCGGCCATGTGTATGTGCAAGGGCCTGGAAGCGGCGGAAGCCTCCGGCTATGAGCAGGGCTCCGAGGAATACAAGCAGGCAGTCATCGACGGCATCCGTACGGGCTGCGGCGAGATCTCGGGCATCACCAGCCCCACGGGTTACACCTTTGACGAGCATAACAACCCCATCAAAGCGGCGGTCATCATGAAGCTGGTGGGCGGAAAAGAAGTTTACGACCAGACCTATTAAGCATTTGCTTCCCTAATCATGGCAGCCTCCCCTGTAAAAAAAGGGGAGGCAAGTCCATGTTTATGCATACCATTCAGCCACCAATTCACTACGAAAGGTAAAACCCTATGTTCACCTGGTCCATGATCTTCCGGCAGCTCGTAAACGGGCTCCAGTCCGGAGCGGTATTCGCCCTCATTGCCATTGGCTACAGCATGGTCTATGGCATCATTTCCCTGCTGAATTTTGCCCACGGGGACGTGATTATGGTGGGCGGCTATGTCCTTTGGGCGGCTTTGAGCCTGGGAAACCCCCTGCTGGCCATGGTGCTGGCGGTGGTGGCATGCACCTTGCTGGGAGCGGTCATTGAGAAGGCGGCCTATAAGCCTCTGCGCTCCTCCCCCAGAATCTCCCTGCTTATTACCGCCATCGGCGTCAGCTACCTGCTGCAGAACCTTATGCAGCTTCCCTTCTTTTTGGGAGCGGGGAAGCAGGATGTATCCGCTTTGAAGGCCTATATCAACATCCCCGACGTGGTCATGGGAGACGTGACCGTTTCCGGCACGGCGCTTTTGACTTTGGTGGTTACGGCCGTGACCATGCTGGCCCTCACCCTGCTGGTGCGGAAAACCTCCATGGGCAAGGCCATGCGGGCGGTGTCCGAAGATACCCAGGCGGCCCAGCTTATGGGCATTCCCGTGGACAGAACCATCAGTTTTACCTTTGCTCTGGGCTCCTGCCTGGCGGGCATCGGCTCCATCCTCTACTGCGCCGCTTATCCTCAGGTTGGCGCCACCATGGGCTCCATGCTGGGCTTAAAGGCCTTTGTGGCGGCGGTGCTGGGAGGCATCGGCTCTTTGCCCGGGGCCATGATCGGCGGCTTGCTCATCGGCCTGGTGGAAGCACTGACGGCGGCGGTGGGACTGTCCGCTTGGAAGGACGGGGTGGTCTTTGCCATCTTGATTCTGGTGCTGCTGGTGAAGCCTACGGGCATCATGGGGCACAAGGTGCAGGAAAAGGTATAAGGGGGCACATATGGAGAAAAAACGCATCCGCATTCCCGTGTGGGGGATGTACCTGATTAACACGGCTCTCTTTGCGCTCTTCCTCTTTGCAGGACAGGGACTCATTTCTGAGGGGATTCTCTCCGGATACTACGCCAAGGTGCTTATGAAAACGGGCATCTACATGATTTTGGCCGTGTCCTTGAACGTGGTCACCGGGTATCTGGGACAGCTTCCTCTGGGGCATGCAGGCTTTATGGCCGTAGGCGCCTACACCTCTGCCATTCTCATGACCCGCCTGCCCGTTTCCAACGAGGCTGTCTTCGCCCTCTCTGCCGTAGTAGGGGGACTGGCGGCGGCGGCGGCCGGCTTTATCATCGGCATTCCCGCCCTGCGGCTGAAGGGGGACTATCTGGCCATCATCACCCTGGGCTTCGGGGAAATCATCCGCGTGGTGCTGACCAATTTGGATGACGTGGTGGGCTTTTCCCTCACCGGCGGGGCAGGAGGGCTTCTGGGCATTCCCAAAACCACCACCTTCCTCAATACCTTTTTGTGGGTAGGCATCACCTGCTTCTTTATCCACACCCTGATGAAATCCCGCCACGGCCGCGCCATCTGCGCCATTCGGGAAAACGAGATTGCCGCCGAGGCCTCCGGGGTGCCGGTGACCGCCTACAAGACCTTTGCCTTCGTCCTCTCCGCCTTCTTTGCAGGGGTAGCCGGGGCTTTGTACAGCGGCTATCTGGGGATTTTGAAGCCGGATAACTTCCGCTTCATGACCTCCATCGAAATCCTCGTCATGGTGGTGCTGGGAGGCATGGGCTCCATGCTGGGTTCCGTGATTTCCGCCGGGGTGCTGACGGTACTGCCGGAAGCACTGCGGGTGTTCAGCGATTGGCGGATGATTGCCTACGCTTTGCTGCTGATTTTAGTGATGATTTTCAAACCCTCCGGCCTCATGGGGCAGTACGACTTCTCCATGAAGCGGATGCTGGAGGGGATACTCAACGGGGACTACTACCGCAAGGCGAAAAAGAAAGTGCTGAAGCTGCAGGCACAACGCCGTCAAAAGCAGGCGGAGAAGGAGGAGAACATCCATGGATAAGCTGGTACCCTTTCCCAGCCGTGCCCTGGTGCCGGAGCGGGATGCAGGCAAAGAGCCGATTTTGGAAACCTACCATCTGGGGGTGGACTTCGCGGGGCTTACCGCCGTGGACGATGTAAGCCTGCTCATGGGGCCTACGGAGATTACCGGCCTCATCGGCCCCAATGGGGCGGGGAAGACCACGGTGTTCAACCTTCTGACCGGAGTATATAAGCCCACCCGAGGCAGCATTATGCTGGGCGGCATCTCCCTTGCAGGAAAGTCCCCCAGCCAGATTGCCCGCATGGGCATTGCCAGAACCTTCCAGAACATCCGCCTCTTTCGGGATATGACCGTGGAGGACAACATTCAGGTGGGTCTGAGCCACACTCTGCACACCAACCCCCTGGAGGCCATGCTTCGCCTGCCTGCCTATTGGCGGGAGGAAAAGCAGGCTCACGAAAAGGCTATGGAGCTGTTGGGCTTGTTCCATATGGAGCATCTGGCCCAGGATAAGGCGGGGAGCCTGCCCTACGGCGCCCAGCGGCGGCTGGAGATCCTCCGAGCTTTGGCTTCTTCCCCCAGACTTTTGCTGTTGGACGAGCCGGCGGCGGGCATGAACCCCTCGGAAACGGAGGAGCTCATGGAGGCCATCGTGGACATTCGGGACAAGTTCCATGTGGCCATTCTGCTTATCGAGCACGATATGAAGCTGGTCATGGGCATCTGCGAGGGCATTATGGTGCTGGACTACGGGCGGGTCATTGCCAAGGGCGACCCGGATCAGATTCGCAGCAACCCGGAGGTCATTCGGGCGTATTTGGGAAAGGAGGCGTAAGCCATGGAAGCAAGGCAGGAAGAACTGCTGCGGGCAGAGGGCCTGCAGGTGTATTACGGCCCCATTCATGCGGTGAAGAACGTGTCCTTCTCCCTTCATAAAGGGGAAATCTTTGCCCTCATCGGCGCCAACGGGGCGGGAAAGTCCACCATCTTAAAGACCATCTCCGGCATTCAGGCGCCCAAGGAGGGAAAGGTCTTCTTTCAGGGCATGGACATCACCCACATGCCCCCCCACAAAATCGTGCAAAAGGGTCTGGTGCAGGTGCCCGAGGGGCGGCGAATCTTTTTGAAGATGACCGTAAAGGAAAATCTGGACATGGGCGCTTATACCTCCCGGGGAAACAAAAAGGAGGCCTTGGAAGAGGTCTATGAACGCTTCCCCAGGCTGAAGGAGCGCTCGGGGCAGATTGCCGGCACCCTTTCAGGGGGGGAACAGCAGATGCTGGCCATGGGCAGAGCCCTTATGAGCCGCCCCACCTTGATGATGCTGGACGAGCCCTCCATGGGGCTTGCGCCTTTGCTGGTGGAGGAGATCTTTCAAATCATCGAGACCCTGCACAAGGCGGGGGTCACCATTTTGCTGGTGGAGCAGAACGCAAAAACCGCTCTGGAGCTTTGCGACAGAGCCTGCGTGCTGGAAACCGGGCGGCTGGTGCTGGAAGGTACCGGGGCGGCGCTGATGGAAAGCCCCGAGGTCAAAAAAGCCTATCTGGGCGGCTAACTTTATACCGTGCAGATTATAAAAGGGAAGGCATCCACCTTCCCTTTTTTCGTGCCTATGCCTTTGTTTGCAGGCGGTCAATGAAAGCAAGGAGCAGGCGCATATCCTCCTCGCTCAGCTTTTTCATGCCCTCCATAGCCTTTTGAAGCAGCTCAGGCTGGGGGCTTTCCCCATCGAAAAAGGTCTGGGGCGTGATCTCAAAATACTCGCAGATGGCCAGAAACTCCTTCATGGGCGGCAGTGCCTTGCCGGAGGAAATGTTGTACACGTACCCGCGGCTGTGCCCCAAATCATAGCTCATCTGATATTCCGAAACGCCCTTTCGAAGCCGCAGCTGCGTAATCCGCTCCCTGATAAATTCTTCCGTCATCCAAACATCACCTCCGGGGAAATGATATCCTGCCGCCTCTCTCCAATGGTAGAAGAATAAATGTTGTTAATGCTTGAAAAGACAAAGAAAATATGTTAACATCAAATAAGATTTGTCGAATCCTTCTTTTTCGTCAAAAAATCATATTTTGCGGGGGGATTTCGCCGGTTCTATTTTGATAAACAAAAGGAGAATGTCTATGGATGAAAACAAGATTCCTGCCCAGCAGGAGCAAATCAATGTGCCTGAAGACAATGAGAATGTCCAGAGCCCTGCCGAAGCATCGGCCGCTTCCGAACCTCTCTGGAAGAGAATTTGGGCAAAGCTGCAGCAGAACAAAAAGCGGAGCCTGCTTATATTGGGGGCCGTAGTCCTTGCCGCCGCGGCGGCGGTACTGCTTCTTTGCGCAGGCGGCTCTTCCAATGAGGAAAACACCCTGTTTCACTGCGGCCTTGTCCGCGTCAGCGTCAGCGGCAAATGGGGCTATATCAACAAGCAGGGGAAATATGTTATCAATCCCCAGTTTGACCGGGCTTACGATTTTGCGGACACCGGCCTTGCACTGGTGGAAAGCGGCGGCAAGTACGGCTATATCGATAAAAAAGGAAACTTTGCCATCAACCCTCAGTTTGATGACGCCGCCTCTTTCTCCGACAACGGGCTGGCGCGGGTGAAGAGCGGCGGCAAGTGGGGCTATATCGATAAAAAAGGAAACTTTGCCATCAATCCTCAGTTTGACCGGGCTTACAGTTTTGCGGACAACGGCCTGGCGCGGGTGAAAAGCGGGGATAAGTACGGATACATCGATAAAACCGGCAAGTTTGTTATCAACCCTCAGTTTGACTGGGCTTACGATTTTGCGGACAACGGCCTTGCACGGGTGGAAAGCGGGGATAAGTACGGATACATCGATAAAACCGGCAAATTTGTTATCAACCCTCAGTTTGACTGGGCTTACGATTTTGCGGACAACGGCCTGGCGCTGGTGGAAAGCGGCGGCAAGCACGGATACATCGATAAAACCGGCAAGTTTGTGATCAATCCTCAGTTTGAATCTGCCTACTCTTTCTCCGACAACGGCCTGGCGCTGGTTGTAAGCGGGGATAAATACGGATACATCGATAAAACCGGCAAGTTTGTTATCAATCCTCAGTTTGATGGCGCCGCCTCTTTCTCCGACGGTGTGGCCGTGGTAGAGTTGGGAGGCAAGTACGGCCTCATTGACCAAAAGGGCAGGTACATTGTCAACCCTCAGTACAGAGACATGAGCCACGCTGCCTCGGGCGGTATGATTTACTTTGGTGAGAGCGGGAAGATTGGCTACCTGAACACAAAGGGGAAGGAAGTCATTGCCCCCCAGTTTGAGTATATCAATAGCGGCACATATTGGAGCTATGGGGGAGACTTCTATGCAGACGGGTACGCCGTGGTGCGTTTGGGGGATTCCCTGGGCATTATCGACAAGAACGGCGAATACGTCGTCAACCCGCAGTTTGAGTACATCGGCTCCTATTAAGCAATTTTTGAGCATAGAAAAAGGGGATGGAAGACCATCCCCATTTTTTTGTCTTACATTTCCAGATTCCCGGTGGTGCGGGGGAAGGGGGCTACGTCCCGGATGTTGCTCATGCCGGTGACATACATGACCATGCGGTCCAGTCCCAATCCGAATCCGGCGTGACGCACGCCGCCGAAGCGCCGCAAGTCCAGATACCACTGATACTCGCTCATGTTCATGCCCAGCTCGTCGCAACGGGCCTTGAGTACATCGTACCGATCCTCTCTCTGGCTGCCGCCGATGATTTCGCCGACTCCGGGCACCAGCAAATCCGCCGCCGCCACGGTCTTGCCGTCGTCGTTCAGGCGCATATAGAAGGCCTTGATGGCCACGGGGTAATCGGTAACGAAGATGGGCTTTTTGAAGACCTTTTCCGTCAGATACCGCTCGTGCTCGCTCTGCAGATCGATGCCCCATTCCACGGGATACTCAAATTTCTCCCCGCAGTTCTTGAGGATTTCCATGGCCTCGGTGTAGGTGATGCGGCCGAAGTCGTTGCTGACCACGTTGTCCAGCCGCTCCAAAAGTCCCTTGTCCACAAACTTGTTGAAGAAGGCCATTTCATCGGGGCAGCGCTCCAGCACCGCACGGATGATGTACTTGACCATGGCTTCCGCCACCTCCATGTCCCCCTGCAGATCGCAGAAGGCCATTTCCGGCTCAATCATCCAGAACTCCGCCGCATGACGGGGGGTAAAGCTGAACTCCGCACGGAAGGTGGGGCCGAAGGTGTAGATATCTCTGAAGGCAAGGGCAAAGGCCTCGCCGTACATTTGGCCGGTGCCTGCAAGGTGTACGGGCTTTCTGAAGAAGTCGCCGGTGTAATCTACCTTGCCTTCCTCGTTCTTGGGCACGTTCTCCATGTCCAGGGTGGTCACCTGGAACATTTCGCCTCTGCCTTCACAGTCCGCATTGGTGAGAATGGGAGTGTGGACATAGAGGAAGCCCCGCTGCTGGAAGAACTCGTGAATGGCGGCGGAGACCACGTTGCGCACCCGGAACACGGCCAAGAAGGTGTTGGTGCGGGGGCGGAGGGTCTGCTGGGTACGCAGGTACTCCAGCGTGTGCCGCTTCTTCTGCATGGGGAAGTCAGGGGGGCAGGCGCCCTCCAGGGTGATGCTCTCGGCATGAATCTCAAAGGGCTGCTGGGCACCGGGGGTGAGCACCAGTTCGCCGGTAACGAACAGGGAACAGCCCGTGGACAGATCTTTGCCCATGTTCCGCTCATCGTTGGGGAAGACCACCTGCACGGATTTAAAGCAGGTGCCGTCGTTCAGTTCTATAAAGCCGAAGGCCTTGCCCGTGCGGATGGTTTTGGCCCAGCCGCCGACGGTGATGGGGCCCACGTGGTTTTCGGGGACTCGTTGAATCTCACGCAGTGTCAGCATATGATTTCTCCTTTACGCAGTTTGGATGCTGCAATTTCACAAACTTTTCAAAACAGTATACCACAATTCTGCCCGGGTGCAATAGCATTTATGAAGAAATCGTGTTATACTGAACACAATCAACCAAAGAATGGAGCAAGCTATGTACATTTTCGGTCTCTATGTGAGCTATGACGCCGTCATGCTGGGGCTGATTGCCGTCTTCTTTATCAGCCTTATTGCCTCGGGGCAGGTGCAGCGCACCTTCACCCGCTACAATGGCCTCCCCGGTCAGCGGGGGCTTACCGCTTCTGCCGCCGCACGGGAGATGCTTGCCGCCCACAACTGCCAGATCAGCGTAACCCGGGTCTCCGGCTCCCTTACCGACCACTTTAATCCCGCCAAAAAGGAGGTAGGCCTGTCCACGGACGTGCACGGCTCCACCTCTGTAGCCGCTCTGGCCATTGCCGCCCATGAGGTGGGCCACGTCCTCCAGTATGAGGAGGGCTACTCCCTTATGACTTTCCGCAACAACCTTTTGCCCGTGGCCCGCATCGGCTCCTCCGCAGGCCCCTACATCGCCATTATCGGCATGGCCATAAGCTCCCACACCCTGGCCTCCATCGGCTTGGGGCTGTACTGCGCCATGTTCCTCTTCCAGCTTATCACCCTGCCCGTGGAGCTCAACGCCAGCAAGCGGGGGCTGGATCTTCTGCAGGAGGGGGGCTATGTGTCCCGGGAAAATGAGCCCGTTGCCAAAAAGGTGCTGAAGGCTGCCGCCATGACCTATGTGTGGGCGGCGGTGTCCAGCTTCCTCTCCGTTCTGCGTCTGGCCATTCTGGTCAACGGACGCCGCCGCAGGGATTGAGGCTGAATGCCTATGATTGCATCCCCTGCCTATGTGCGCTCCGCTTTGGAAAAAGCGGGACTGCGCCCCAACAAAAATCTCGGACAGAACTTTTTTATTGACGGGGAGCGGCTTATATCCCTCCTTGCTCCCGTTTCTCTGGAGAAGCGCACGGTGCTGGAGATCGGCCCCGGGCTGGGTGCCATGACGGAAGTGCTTTTGAATCGGGGGGCACGGGTGTACGCCGTGGAAAAGGATCCCTCCATGGCCGCTCTTTTAAAGGAAGCCTTGGGGGAGCGGGAAGCTCTCACGATTATAGAGGGGGACTGCCTGAAGACGGACTACGGCTTTTTGCCCGAATCCTATGCCGTCATCGGAAACCTGCCCTACTGCATCACCGCTCCCATTGTGGAGATGCTTTTGTCCATGTGCCCCGAGGAGATGGTGCTCATGGTGCAAAAGGAGGCGGCAGAGCGGTTTTTCACCCGTCCCGGGGCAAAGAACTACGGCCCCGTGGCGGCGGTGTCTGCGCTCTTTTATGAAAGCCGTCTGCTGGGGGAGATTCCCGAAGGGGCGTATATGCCCCCGCCTACGGTGAAAAGCGCACTGGTGCATCTGGTGAAAAGGGAGGTCTGCCCCAAGGAATCCCCGGCGGAACTGCTGAAGTTTGTGGCTCTGTGCCTGCACATGCGGCGGAAGACCTTGTATAACAACCTGAGCGCATACCCCCAGGCTCCCGATATAATGAACCGCATGGGGCTTGATTCCGCCGTCAGAGGGGAAAAGCTGACCCCGGAGGAGTTTTTGGCCCTGTATCGGGGGCTGAAAGGGGCGTAAGGGCCGGCCTTTAGGCGCATTCCCTGCTTGTACGGGCAACTTGCAATGTTTTAAAATTTTGATTGGGAGAGAGCTTTTCTGCCTTGCCTCACTCTGAGGGGGGAGAGAAAAACGTAGCACCCCTCCCATGAACAAAATCGTCATGCATTCACACAATCAATAAGGAGGATGGTTATGGACAAGAAATATACGGACTTTGCCGTAGAGAAGACCTTGGAACTGCTGGCAATCCCCAGCCCCACCGGGTATACCAAAGAGGCCGCCGACTATGTGCAGAAGGCTTTTTCGGAACTGGGCTATAAGGCCGCCATCACCCAAAAGGGCGGCGTGCTTATTGACCTTGGGGGCGAGGATGAGAAGGACGCCCTTATGCTGGAAGCCCACGGGGACACCTTGGGCGCCATGGTGGCGGAGATCAAGGGCAACGGCCGCCTGCGGGTCACCCCCTTGGGAGGCATGAATGCCAACAACGCCGAGGCGGAGAACGTGCTGGTCATCACCCGCAGCGGAAAGCGCATCGAAGGCACCTTCCAGCTTTGCAACCCCTCCGTCCATGTAAACGGGGACTACTCTACGACCCAGCGCTCCTTCAATAGCTGTGAGGTGGTGCTGGACGAAGCCGCTTCTTCCGAAAAGGAAACCCGTGCCTTGGGCATTGAGGTGGGGGATATTGTGGCCTTTGACCCCAGAAGCCGAGTGACCGCCTCCGGCTACATCAAGAGCCGCTTCTTGGACGATAAGCTCAGCGTAGGCATTCTGCTGGGGCTTGCCAAGTATATGCGGGAGGAGAACAAGGTGCCCGTCCGCAAGGTTTATGCCCACGTCACCGTATACGAAGAAGTGGGACACGGCGGCTCTGCCTCCCTGCCTCAGGGGGTGACGGAAGCCATCTCCGTGGACATGGGCTGTGTGGGAGACGGCCTTCGGTGTACCGAGCGCCTGTGCTCCATCTGCGCCAAAGACAGCGGCGGCCCCTACAGCTATGAGGTGACGGGAAAGCTCATTGACGCCGCCAAGCGGGAGCAGGCCGGCTATGCCGTGGATGTGTACCCTTACTACGGCAGCGATGTGGAAGCCACCCTGCGGGCAGGCTACGACATCCGCCACGGGCTCATCGGCGCCGGAGTCTTTGCCTCCCACGGCTATGAACGCAGCCACAAGGAGGGCGTGGAGAACACCCTAAAGGTCCTCAAAGGATATCTGAACCTGTAAGCATACAAAAAGCCCCGTGCAGGGGCTTTTTTCATGCCGTTATATGCTTCTTCTGCCTTCCAGAGCCTTGGCCAGGGTGACCTCGTCCGTATACTCCAGATTCCCGCCGATGGGGATGCCGTGGGCGATGCGGGTGGCCTTGACCCCCATGGGCCGCAAAAGCCTTGCAATGTAGGAAGCCGTAGCCTCTCCCTCCACGTCCGGGTTGGTGGCCAGAATGACCTCCTTTACCTGCCCCGTCTTGCACTTGTCCAAAAGCTCGTTGATATGGATGTCCTTGGGGCCGATGCCCTCCATGGGGGAGAGCACGCCGAAGAGCACATGGTACCGCCCCCGAAACTCCCGGGTCTTTTCCATGGCGATGACATCCCGAGGCTCCGCCACCACGCAGATGACCTCGTCGCTGCGGGTAGGGTCGGTGCAAAGCTCGCACTTTTCCTTGTCTGTATAGGTGCCGCACTGGGGACAGCAGTGCACCT
>CAYUHW010000017.1:0-11957 GCA_964444605.1 uncultured Christensenella sp.
GGTTACCAGTATCTGCAATACAATGGTCATTTCAAACTCCCTGCCCGTTTGCCCGAGCCAGCACATTTTCTCTTGCCCATCCGTCCGCTTCCATAACCGCCTCCAAGGTGGTCATGGGGCGGTTTTCATACTCGTCCAAGGCGGCCTTTACATAGGTCTCAATGTCCAAAAATCCGATTCTGCCCTCAAAAAACAGCTTTGCCGCCCCCTCGTTGGCTCCGTTGTACACCACGGGGCAGCCCCCGCCCGCCCTTAGGCAGTCATAAGCCATCTGTAAAGCGGGAAACCGCTCCGTGTCAGGCTTAAAGAAGGTCAAAGGCGGCGTGTTCCACAGCTGCAGAGGGGATGCAGGGGACTCTATCCGCTCCGGGTAGGTCATGGCGTATTGAATGGGCAGGCGCATATCCGGCAGGCTCATATTGGACATGACGGTTCCGTCCCTGTACTCCACCATGGAGTGGACGATGGACTGGGGGTGAATGAGCACGTCAATCTCCTCCGCTCCAAAGTCAAAGAGGCGGGCGGCCTCCAAAATCTCCAGTCCCTTATTAAAGAGGGTGGCGGAGTCCAGACTGATCTTCCGCCCCATGCTCCAGTTGGGATGCTTCACCGCTTCCGCCGGGGTAATATACTTCAGCTCCTCCCGCTTTCTTTGGAAGAAGGGGCCGCCGGATGCGGTGAGAATGAGCCGCTTTACCTCCTGCCGCCTTCCGTTCTGCAGGCACTGGAAGATGGCGGACTGCTCGCTGTCTACGGGAAGCAGCTCTCCGCCCCCCGCCAGCAGCGCCGCCTTGACCAAATCACCCCCGCAGACCAGGGATTCCTTGTTGGCAATGGCAATGCGCTTGCCGCCCCGCAAGGCCGCCAGCAGGGGCTTCAAGGCCGCAAAGCCGGAGATGGCCAGCACGAAGATATCCGTCTCCGTATCCTCTGCCAAGCGGCAGGCGGCTTCCTCCCCATACAAAAGGGAGACGCCTTCAGGCACCGCTATGCGCTTGGAAAAGGCCGCCAAAGGCGGTTTGCACGCTTCCAACTGCCGGGAAAAGGCCTCCTCGCTGGAAAAAGCACACAGCCCCCGCAAACAAAATCGCTCCGGGTGCATCTGCACCACTTCCAAAGCCTGCCGCCCGATGGAGCCCGTGCTTCCCAGAATGGTCACCTTTTGCATGGCCTTCTCCTTTCCAAATACTTTCCTTCCGCACCCCTTAGTTTCAGCAGGGCGAGGAGCCTCAAAACTTCTCTTAAAAAACGAAACTTAAAAATTCAGCCGCAAAACGGCGTAGGCCAGTACCCCCATGGCGCAGAGCAGGGCGCTGTCCAACCTGTCCATAAGACCGCCGTGGCCTGGGATGATGTCGGAAAAGTCCTTAATTCCCGCCGCCCGCTTCAAAACGGAGGCAAACAAATCTCCGAACTGGCCGATGATGCCGCACATAAGCCCCATAAACAGCAGGGACATTAGGCTCACCTGCCCGCCCCACAAAGGCTGGGCAAAGTACAGCCCCAGACCTACGAGCATAGCCCCGGGCAGGGCGCTGATACTGCCCTCCACGGTTTTCTTGGGGGAAATCTGGGGGCACAGGGAGTGTTTTCCAAAGAGAGAGCCTCCAAAGTAAGCAAAGGCGTCTCCAATCTCCGGGCAAAGGATGGCGGCATAACAGCAGGTCTTGCCCACCTCTTCAGGCAGGGCAAAGTACAAAGCCACAATGGCGCACTCCGGCAGTATAGGGTATGCAAAGGGGAGCAGACAGTATAACGCATCGGCGTAGTTGTCCTCTTTGGTCAAAAGCACCTGCCAGATGACGGACAAAGTCGCCATAAGCAAACCGAAGGCCGCCACCGCCGCCCAGCTTTGCCCCGACATATAGTACAGAGGGCCGAACAGGCTGGCAAAGATATACGCCGGCACCATGGCTATCCGCTTGCCAAGATGCTTGAGCATTTCCTCCATCTCCCGAATGGTCATGAAGAACACGGCGCCGAAGACGATGAGGAAGGTCAAAGAGCCGAAATAACAGCACAAAAACAGCAGTCCGAAGAGCACCAGACTGGTGAGGGTGCGGATGATTAAATTTTTCAGTTTGGGATGCCGTTCCATTACACTCCTCCGAATCGGCGTTTGCGGCGGGCATAGGCCTGCAATGCCTGAATATATTCTTCTTGGGTGAAATCCGGCCACAGCACGGGGGTAAAGACCATCTCGCTGTAGGCCAGCTGATAGAGAAGGAAGTTGCTGACCCGCTCCTCCCCGCTGGTGCGGATGAGCAAATCTATCTCCGGGGTGCCGAAGGAGTACAGATGCTTTTCAAAATCCGCCTGTTCGGGAAGGGCTCCCGTCTCCATGGCCTCTTGGGCGCACAGGCGCACGGCTCTGAGGATTTCGTCCCTGCTGCCGTAGTTCAGGCAGATGTTCAGCTTCAGACCTCCGTTGTCCTTTGTCCTTTTCTCCGCCCTTTCCAGAGCCTTGCGGACGTTTTCCGGGAAGGGCCCTTTCTCTCCCCAAATGGAGATGCGCACGTTGTTATCGTGAAGCTCGTCAATCTCTTTTGAAAAATACTCCAGCAGCAAACCGAAGAGCACACTCTTCTCCTCCGCCGGCCGCTTCCAGTTCTCCGTGGAAAAGGCATACAGAGTCAGAGCCTCTATGCCCGCATCGCTGGAAAAGCGGATGATTTCCCGCAGACGCTCCGTCCCCGCCCGATGCCCCACGGGTCTTGGATACCCCCGCTTCTGGGCCCAGCGGCCGTTGCCGTCCATAATAATGGCCACATGGCGGGGCAGTGTCTCTGCCGCCAGCCCCAGCTCCTGTAAGTTTTCCCCGTTCAGCCTGCCCATAGACCTTTTTTCCTTCCAGACCTATAAAATAGATGCCTCAATAATAAAACATCGCCTCAAAGCGGGGGAATCGCTCCTGCCGCTTTGAGGTGTGAGTGTCTGAAGCACCCGCCTCAGACATACTATTCTCTTTGCATGTGCAGGCGGTGCTACCCTTCAAGCTCCGTTTGGAACTTTGTCCAGGTCAGCACCCATTGCCCTGCTTCATTTTGCCGCAGGCGAACCGCTCTGTCTTCCCCCTGCTCCACTCCGCGGCGGGAGCGGGTCTGCTCCAGAAGGGGCTCCACGCCCTCTTCACGCAGATAGTCCAGAGCCTTTTGCAGTTCCCAGCCCAGCACGCTTTTCAAACGGACATAATCTCCTTTTCCTTGGCGGTGGAAATGGTGTCGATCTCCTTAATCTTCTCGTCGGTGAGCTTCTGAATCTTCTCCTCCAGCTTCTTCTGGTCATCCTCGGTGATAACGGAGTCCTTCTTCTGCTTCTTCACCTGCTCGATGGCATCCCGACGGATGGAGCGCACGGCTACCTTGCTCTCCTCAGCCTTTTTCTTGACCACCTTGCACAGCTCCTTACGGCGCTCCTGGGTGAGTTCGGGGAAGATGAGGCGGATAATCTTGCCGTCATTGGTGGGATTGATGCCCAGATCGCTCTTCTGAATGGCCTTTTCCACGGCGGGAATCATCTTGCTGTCCCACAGGGAGATGACCAGCATGCGGGGCTCCGGGGTGGAGATGTTGCCCAGCTGATTGATGGGCGTGGCAGTGCCGTAGTAATCTACGCTGATGCGATCCAAGGCCTGCGGATTGGCACGGCCGGCACGCAAAGAACCGTATTCCTGGTTCATGACGCTGATGGTCTTGGTCATTTTATCTTTGGCGATATCGAGAATCTCTGGCATAGGTATGTCCCCCTTTTATTTTTACAGGTATTTATATTCTACAATAGAGAAGGCTCAAATGCAAGCCTCTCCCCCGTCCTCATCGATCAATGTCCCAATATTTTCACTTTCCAGTGCCTCGGAGAGCTTCTCCAAAGCAAAGCACTTAATGGGCATATGCTGTTCCCGGCACAGGGTGATGGCGGTCAAGTCCGTGGCGTGGAGGTTGTCCTCAATGACCTTTTGGTAGCTGATATGCCGATAGGGCACGGCGTTGGGGTCCACCTTGGGATCGGCGGAGTATACGGCGTCTACGTTCTTGGCCAAGAACAAAGCGTCCGCCCCGATTTCGCAGGCCTTCAAAGCCGCCGCCGTATCCGTGGAGAAGAAGGGGCAGCCCGTGCCGCAGGCAAAGATGACCACGGTCTTCTCCGAGAGCAGCTCCATGGCCTTGCGGCTGGTGTAGCTGTCGCAAAACTTATCCATATCCACGGAGGAAAGCACCTTGCACTTGACCCCCTGCCGCTCCAGACTATCCTGCAGAGCCAAGGCGTTGATGGCCGTAGCCAGCATGCCCATGTGGTCCATGCGGTTTCTGTCCCGGCTGCCGGCGTCCCGTCCCCGAATGATGTTGCCGCCGCCTACCACCAGACCGATTTCCAGCCCGTCCTGAGCCAAAGCCGCAATGGTGGCCGCCGTGGCGTTCACCTTTTCAAAGCCGATGGGGGTATCGCCGCCGCTGAGGGCTTCCCCGCTGATTTTCAGAAGGATGCGCTTAAACATGATTGTCCTCCTCATGTATCCAAATTTTAACGTATACAGTATACCACAGAAGCCGCCTGCAGAAAAGTTTTTTCTGCTTTGTTTTTTCTGCCGTTTCTGCCTTTTTCGTTTATTTTGCCCGTTTTTTTCGGCAAAAAATCGGCTTATGAAAGTTTTTTGGCAAAAAAGCCCTTTGTTTACATTGTGTTCATCCTTTTGCGACAATTCTATGACATCTGCCTGCTATACTGAAGGTGTCCAAAGCAAGAAAGTGCTTTCTCGGCATCTTTCTTCAGACGGTCGTTTCCTTCTAAAAAAGGCCCCCGCCCTCAGCATTTCCTGAGACGGGGTCTTTTTTCCTGATTTTCTATATGCCGCAGATTCCCTCTGTGCTTTACTTTTCCCTGGCCTCAGCCATGAGGGCGGTGAGGGACTGGGCGGTTTCCCCGGGGCGAAGGGCTCTTGCAAAGACCATCAATCGGCCGTTGCGGTCGTTGTAACTGCAGGTCACCAGACACAAAATGCTGTCCTCGGCCGATACCTCCACGGGAATCTCATACCAGGAGCGCTCCTTCAGCTCTGCCAAAAAGCTCTCCCGAAACTCGGTGCTCTTCTCCCAATCGTCAAAACAGCGCAGGTAGATATAGTGCCCGTCCATTTTGCTGACGGAGGCATCGAAGACGGAAAAGATCACGTACTGCCCCGGCTCCTGCTCGTACAGAGTGTGAAACTCCGCCAAGGGGTACTCCTGCAGATAGCTCAGCTTATTGTACTTTTTCAGCCCCGAAAACATGGTGCCGTCGCTGAATTGATGGCCGTAAAGAATCCGATAGCTGTCGTTTTCATAGTCATCGTTGGCTTCGTCCAGCATAATGGTGCCGTGGTTGTTCCGATTGCCGTAGAAGTCCGTATGCAGATAATAGGTGTTGTCCCGATACACCACGGGGCCGTCCACCTGATCCCCTGCCGTCACCCAGCCGATTAAATCCCCGTTGACCTCATACAAAGAGGCAAACCGCTCCGCCATAACCTTGGGGGTGGCGGTCGGCACGGGGGTTGGTTCCCCCGCCTCCTCTTTTTGGGGGTTGGTGGGACGGGGCGTCGGCGTAGGCTGTTCTTCGGGGGCATGGGCGGTGTAATACAGATCCTTCAAAGATTCCTGCACCTGGGCTTCCTGCCGCTTTTCCCCCTCCATGACCAGATACCACACCAGCAGCCCAATGCCCAGCGCAAAGCACAGGCCAACGGCAATTATCATAGGCAAAGGGAATTTGGCTTTGGATTGGTTCGTTTTTTCGGTCATGGTCCTGTCCTTTTTCATCATTGAGTATGCAGAAGGCGGAGGAGCTGTCTCCCCCGCCTCCCTGTTGCGTTTCGCTTATTTCAGCTTAGTTTTCCTGCTTGCGGCGCTTGGTGACCACAGTCATGGCCACGCCGGCACCCATCAGCAGCAGAGCGCCCATGAGCACGGCGGGACGCAGGATGCGGTCGCTGTCGCCGGTCTTGGGTACGTCGCTGTCGTTAATCACCTTCCACTGAGCGGTGAAGGTGATGTCCTCGGTCACAGCTTCGGGAATCTCCGTTACATCCCAGCCCAGGAACTTGTAGCCCTTGCGGGAGGGAGTGCCTTCAAAGGCGGGTACGGCATCGCCGTAAGCCACGGTGAAGACCTGATCGGCAAAGGCTGCGCCGCCTACGCCATCGGTATAGGTGATGGTTACGGGGATGGCTTCCCACTGAGCGTAGAGCACTACGACTTCGCCGTTGTGTGCTACCTGGAAGGGAACGGAATCGCCCTTCTTGTAGGTGATGCCGCTGCCGTCTGCCTGAGTGTTCCAACCTGCAAACACATGGCCGGGATAGCTGAACTCGCTGCCGTCGGAACGGAGAATGGCGGACTCACTGTTCCAGTAAGTGTCGGAAGTGGGGTAGCCGTTCCTCAAACCGCCGTTGCCGTTGAGGCGCAGGATGTTGGAGGGGCCCTGCTTCCACTGAGCGTAGAGCACTACGACTTCGCCGTTGTGTGCTACTTCGAAGGGGATGGAATCGCCCTTCTTGTAGGTGATGCCCTTGCCGTCTGCCTGGGTGTTCCAGCCCTTGAATACGTAGCCGGGGTAGCTGAACTCGCTGCCGTCGGAACGGAGAATGGCGGACTCACTGTTCCAGTAAGTGTCGGAAGTGGGGTAGCCGTTCCTCAAACCGCCGTTGCCGTTGAGGCGCAGGATGTTGGAGGGGCCCTGCTTCCACTGAGCCACATAGGTAGCGTCGGCGTTGACCTTTGCGGCCACGGTGGGCTTCCAGCTCTTGAAAATCCAGCCTGCATATTCGGTGGATCCTTCAAAGGCGGGGGTAGCGGCGCCTTCGTCCACTACGTGTACTTCATCGGCAAAGAGGATGCCGCCCTTGCCGTCGCTGTAGGTTACGGTGTAGGTCTTGACCCACTTGGCAGTGTAGACAGCGTCTGCATAGACCTTCTCGGCCAAATCAGGCGTCCAGCCGTCAAAGCGGTAGCCTTCCCGAGTGGGGGTGCCTTCAAAAGCGGGGGTAGCGGAGCCGTTGCTGACGGTGTAGCTCTGGTCTGCAAAGATTTCCGCATCCTCTACGCCGTCGGTGTAGGTGACCGTGCGGCTCAGGCTCAGATTTACCTTAATGAGAGCGGCCACAGCGGTGGTGATGTTGGGAGCAAATCCGGTGCCGGCGGCATCGAGAATGCACCACTTGCTGGTGACAGTGCCGTTGAGGGCATTGATAGTGCTTACCCAGTACAGAGTCAGGGTCTGGTCAGCGGGACGGCTTGCGTCAAAGCTGTAGCTCCAGTCGCCCTGCCAGTCAGGATGCCATCTTCTGTAGGTATCGCCGTTGAATGTGTCCCGGGCAGAAGCCTCAAAGGCGTCTCCGGACTTAAAGTGGAAGGTGACGGTGGTGGTGTAGCCGTCCACATCGTTGCCCTGAATGCTTCCGATGGTGTAGGAAACACCCTTGGCTTTGATGCTGGGAGCGCAGCTCCAATCCTCGCTGGAAGTGCTGATTGAGCTGGTGCCCTTAGCATAGGCACGGATCATCATCTTATCAACGTCGGTCTTCTTGATGTTCTTGCTGGCGGCGGGCTTGTTCTTGGTGGACTTTTCCCACTGAGCCACATAGGTCACGTTGCCGTTTACTTCGTCGGATACTTCAGGATTCCAACCCAGGAAATCCCAGTTCGTCCGAGTGGGGGTGCCTTCAAAGGCGGGGGTAGCTTCCCCGGCGGGAACCATGTAGACCTGATCGGCAAAGATTTCTTCGCCTTCCACGCCGTCGGTATAGGTTACCTTGTAGCGGGAGTATACCCACAGGGTCTTGCCGTTGAGCTTTTCGGTGTTGTTGGCAAAGCTGCTGTCGTCAATGGCCCAGCCGGATCCATCCTGCTTGTAATCCGTGGTGCTGCCGGTGTACTTGAGAACGTAGTTGAAAGCGGCCGTGGTGCTGTCTTCATCAATGATGTAGGGAGCCTTGGCGCCGTCAGCATTGTACTTGGCATCAAATGCATCCACATAGGGCTGCAGGTTGGTAACGGTCAGGGTGCACCAGAAGTTGCCGTCCTCGTCCTTGGTCATTTCGCCGAAGGAGTAGGTGCCTTCCAGCAGCTTCTTGCCGGTGTACTTGGTATAATTCTTGGTATCGTCCGTATCCCGTACCCAAATGCCGTTGCCTCCGGAGAGCTTGGCGGCGCTGACGGGAGCGGCGGGCTGGGTGTAGCACCAAATCTCAATGGTGGTCATGCCGTCGGGCAGCCACAGACCCTGATCGGGACTCCAGATGAGGGGGATGTTGACGCTGGTGACATTCTTGCCGGAAGCATCCGTGCAATAGTGCTTGCGGCCGGTGGCCTTCTGATACTGAGTGAGGAACTGAGACATGTTGACCTTGGCGGTAGCCGTCCACAGGCCGCGGGCTTCGTTCCAAGCCTTGTCCTTGTTGTACACCACATGGGTGCCGAACCAGTTCCAGGCCTGCTCGGGATGGCTTGCATCGCTGGTGCAGGCAATCTTAAACAGTTCGTCGGGAGTGTTGTACTTGGGATCTGCCGGTTCCGCTACTTCCCACTGAGCCACATAGGTCACGTCCTCGGTAACGGTCTCAGCCACTTCGGGCAGCCAGCCTGCAAAGGTGCAGTTGTTCCGCTCGGGAGTGCCTTCAAAGGCGGGAGTAGGATCGTCCTTCTCCGCATAATACACCTGATCCGCAAAGGCAACGCCGCCTACGCCGTCGGAGTATACAACCTTGAGAAGAGCCTCAAAACGGGCTTCCAGAACAGCGCCGGAGGACTCCATGGTCAGCTTGGGCAGATTGCGGAATACATCTATGGTCAGAGAACCATCGGTAATCAGGGCATCGCCGTAGTACCAGCCGAGGAACTTGTAGCCTTCCTGAGGAACGGCCTTGACGGGGCTGTAGTAAGCGGCGGGCACCATGCCGGCCTGATTGCCCTGGTTGCCGCAGTAAGCCTTAAAGCTCTGTACGGTGCCGAAAGCGTACTCAATCTGAGCACCGCCCTCGCCCATGCGGACGTTCCAGTGAATCCACTCATACTCTTCCCACTGGGCATACAGATCCAGTTCGGCGGCGGGCATTACCAAAGTGTCGGAGCTTCCATAGGCCGTACCGGTGCCGTTTGCCTTGGTGTTCCAACCGGCAAAACGGTAGTTGGTGGAGTAATCGGCACTGAGGGGATGGGTAAACTTCTTCCCGTCCAGAGCTTCGGAAATGCTTACCACTTCGTCGGGCTCGTAGGCATTCTTGGAGGTATACGCCTTCTGAGTGCTGGTGATCTGGCCGCCGTTGCCATGGAAGGTAATCTTATGGCCGGTGCCGGGGGTAGCGGTGGGACGAACGATTGCGTCGAAGCCGTCGCCGCCGATGCCGGGAAGTTCGATTTCATCGCCGGGAACCTCAATGGGCTCGCCGATGACGATTTTCTGTACTTCTGCGGCAGGTTCGGGTGCAGGAGTTACTTCGGGAACTTCTGCGGGAGTTTCCACATTCACGGTCTCATCGACTACGGGAAGTTCCGCATTTTCGTCTGCCAAAATAGAGGTAGGCAGCAGCGAAACTACCATAGTGAAAGCAAACATGAAAGCCAAAACTCTTTTCAATGTTGTTTTCATTGAATTACTCCCTTCTCTGTTTATTCTTTCGTCTCTGCATTCGGTTTACACACCTATGCATTGTGCGAAATTATACGAATTTAATTTAGCACATTTTGTAAAGAGATTCAAGACCTTTCCCCCGTATTTGTAAAAAAAAATATATTTTTTTGAGCGGCTGGGCGGGGGAAGGAACGGCGAAGCCGTTCGCCGGTGTCGAAGACGCCGGGGCTGCCGCAGGCAGCCCTTCCCCCGCCCCCGCCTGCGAAAAAAAGGACGGAATTTTCCGTCCTTTCCTTTTATGCAAAATGCTTACTCCTCATCGTCCATGTCCATGATGCTCTGGTTCCGCTTGGAGAGAATCACCGCCGTGCCGGCGCCGCCTGCAATAAGCAGTACGCCCAAGGCGATAAGGGCTCCTACCAGCACGCCGTTGGTGCCTTCTTCCTCAGGCTCGGCCGCAGGGCTTTCGGGAACATCCGCAGGCACTTCGGGCTCAGGCGTGTCCGTAGGCTCCGGGGTGGATGCCTCCGTGGGAGGCGTCTCTGCGGAACCGCCTTCGGGGGCTACCGGCACATCGGAAGGCGCCGGGCTCTCGGAAGCAGGGGTAGGGGCGTTGGTGGGTTCCGCCGATGCCGCAGGAGGATCCGTGGGTTTGTCGGTAGGCTTATCGGTGGGCTTGGCCGTAGGCTCTTCCTCCGCCTCATTCACCGTAATCAGAGCGGCCTTGGACCAGATCTCTCCATTCTCATTGGTAAATACGCAGTAGACCTTCCAGCCGTCCAGCTCCAGCGGGATTTTCCGCAGGGTCAGCTTTTCCGTCTCTTCTCCGGAAACTTTCAGCCCCGTAAACTTCTTCAGGGCCTCGGCTACGGAGTAGGTTTTGCTGCCCTTGGTGAAGAACCAGTCGTAGGCATCCGCATTGTCCGCCCGTGCCACAAAGGAGCAGCGGCCGCCCTCTGTAACGGTCTCCTTGGTGGGATTCTTGGTAATCACCGGCAGACCTGCAGGAGCGGGGGTAGGCGTCACTTTTGGGGTGGGCGTGGCCTTGGCCTTCACGTAGATGGTGGCCATGGCAGAGTCCACATTGCCCTTCTTATTATAGAAGTTGCACAGCACACGCCAGCCGTTCATCTCCTTGGTCACCTTTTTGATAACCAGCTTCTCCTCGTGCTCACCGGTAACGGAAATGCCCTTGAAGCGGGTCTTGGCTTCCTTAACGGTGAGAATCTCCTTGCCGTCGGGGCTGATAAAGTACCAGGTGCGCCCCGTGTCGTCCTTAGCACGGGCGGTAAAGGGAGCGCGTCCCCCTTCCTCCACGGTCTCATCCTTGGGATCCTTGGTGACTACGGGAAGCCCGTCGGGAGCGGGGGTGTTGGTGGGCTTGGTGCTGGGTGCATCCGTGGGCTTGGGCGTCTCCACAGGCTTAGGAGTGTTGGGCCCATCCGTTACTACAGGTGCGGGAGTTTCTGTCTCAGAGGCCAGCACCGCCATAGGCAGAGCCGCCGCCAGCAGCAAAACTGCCAGAATCAAGGAAATCTTTTTGTGCATGCTCATTACCTCTTCTCTCTTGGATTTCCTATATAGTAGCAGAAAAAAACCCTTTTTGCATCCCATTTATGTAACAGAAACGTCAAATCTTTATTAACATTTATAGTTTTTCCGCTTTTTCTCTTCTTTTCTTATCAAATTCCGTTTAATACCGTTTTTTCAGTGCTTCCCGTACTCGGGGTCCCAGCCATAAAGCCGCCCCTATCTTCCCTATATCCCCGGGGAGAAAAGGCAGCATCCCCTGAACCGCCGCCGTCCAAAGGGGCAGTCCCGCCGTATGGCTCAGCCACAGCACGCCCAAGGCATACAGCATGAGTGTGCCCAGCCCCATACCCAGCAGGGAGGTTTTTGGGCTCCCCCGCCGCACCCCCAGGCCGCTGCACAGCACCAGCAGGGGATATCCTGCCAGAAAACCGCCCGTGACGCCTGCAAAGCATCCCGGTCCGCCCTGATAGCCTGAGAACACGGGCAAGCCGCAGGCTCCCAGCAAGAGATACAGAGTCACAGCCCAAAGGGCTTGAGGCAAGTCCAGCACATATACGGACAGGTACAAAAGCAGAGTCGCCAGAGTCACCGGCACAGGACCAATGGGCACCGCCGCAGGCCCCAGCACGCACAAAGCCGCCGTCACCACCGCCGTCGCCGCCATGGCGCCCGTTTTGCTCCCTTTTCTTTTTCCCATGCTTGCCTCTCCCTTTGACCGAATTGAAAAAAATATACTATGTTTCCCTCCTGTCTGTCAACCTTCTCCCAGGCAAAGCCCATGAGGACGAAAGAGCAAACGCGAGGTAAGAGGGCCGGGGCGG
>CAYUHW010000018.1:0-11657 GCA_964444605.1 uncultured Christensenella sp.
CTCTCGCCACGCTGACCAGCAGGTTCGCGGCGCTGTCGTTCTTCCCAACGGCACCGGCAAAACCGTGAAGGTTTTGGTCTTTGCCAAGGGCGACAAGGCTCACGAGGCTCAGGAAGCCGGCGCTGATTACATCGGCGACGAAGAGACCGTCAACAAGATCAAGAACGAGAACTGGTTCGACTTCGATGTCTGCGTTGCAACCCCCGATATGATGGGCGTGGTCGGCCGCATCGGTCGTATCCTGGGACCCAAGGGCCTCATGCCCAACCCCAAGTCCGGCACCGTTACCATGGATGTGGCCAAGGCCATCCACGATATCAAAGCCGGTAAGGTAGAGTATCGTGTGGACAAGACCAACATCGTCCACTGCCCCGTAGGCAAGGTTTCCTTCGGCACCGATAAGATCCTGGAGAACCTCGATACCCTCATGGACGCCGTCAACAAGGCCAAGCCCGCTGCTGCAAAGGGCACCTACATCAAGAGCATGGTCGTATCCACCACCATGGGCCCCGGCGTCAAGTTCAACCCCCTCAAGTTCTAAGCATCAAAAAGGTAAAAGCGTCCTTTCGGACGCTTTTTCTCATTTCAGCCGGGCGGGGCGGGGCGGCGGTTCGCTTCCGCGAACCCCTTTGGGGCTCCGCCCCAAAGGCAAGGGCTTCGCCCTTGCCGCCCCGCCCCCCGCGCCGAAATGAAAATATCTCAAAAAATTCAAACTTCCTCTTGCATTATATAAACATCAGTGATAGAATATACCTGTATCTAAGGCGGTAGTCTGCATATGTACCCGCCCGTTAAGGATGGTTGCATGGATAAGACTCTCAAAAAGATTTGGAACGGCATCACCACTGTTCTGGTTGTCCTCGTTGTCCTGCTGGCACTGCTGCTGGTTGGCGCAAGGGTCATCGGCCTCCAGGTCTTCAGCGTCCTCTCCGGCTCCATGGAGCCTACCTACCACACCGGTTCCCTCATCTATGTAAAGGAAGTTGACCCCTTCACCATCGAACCGGGTCAGGCCATTACCTTCATGATGGACGAATCCACCGTGGCTACCCACCGTGTGGTGGGCATCGTGCCAGACGAAACCGATGCTTCCGTCATCCGCTTCCGCACCAAGGGCGATGCCAATCAGGCGGAAGACGGCACTCTGGTGCATTATAAAAATGTCCTCGGCGTCCCCGTCTTCACCATCCCCTATCTGGGCTATGTGGCCAACTATATCCAGAACCCTCCGGGACGGTATATAGCCTTGGCTGCCGGCGCCGTGCTTCTTATGCTGGTCTTCATTCCCGATCTCTTTGACGAGGAAGATAAGAAGAAAAAGAAGAAGCGCAAGAAGAAGAAAAAGTCTTCCTCCAAGCCCAAGCCCGCCGCCCCCGCAGGGGAAGCCCCTGCCGTGAGCCCCGAACCCCTGCCCCCCGTCCCTGAAGAGGAACGCCCCCGGCAGGAGTAAGGAATCAACTTTGTATCATAGGGTCAACCCTTTGATAAATACCCTACTCCGAGGAAAGGAAAAGGAAAAATGAAAAAAAGAATTGTTACCCTGGCTCTGGTAGTAGCCCTGGTAGCCATCGCTGCAGTAGGCACTCTGGCTTACTTCACCGATACCGACAAAGCCACCAACACCTTTACCGTTGGCGGCGTGAAGATTGCCCTTCACGAAGACAACAAAGAAGGCGCCGTGGACAAAGAGTACCAGGAATGGTTGGAAGATCAGGTTCTCATGCCTGGCGACAACCAGACCAACACCGTGGCCAAGGTCGTGACCGTTGAGAACACCGGCAAGAGCGATTCTTATGTCCGCGTACACATTGCTATCCCCTCCGTTCTGGACGATGGCGCAGACACCTTTGACGCTTCCAGCAACCTGCTCCACTTCAATGCCTATGAAGATTCCTATGTTTCCGGCAAGTGGAACTGGGGCCAGAAGGTAACCGCTAGCCGTACCAGCTTTGTTGGCGCCGGCGATACCTGGAACTTCTACACCACCACCATCAACAACATCTCCTACAACGTATACGTTGTAACTTATGAGTCTGCTCTGGCTCCCGAAGCTACCACCGTTAGCGCCATGCATCAGGTCTATCTGTACAAGGATGTTACCAATGCTGACATCGAAGCGGCCAATAAGGTTCTGGGCAACGACTGGACCATCTACGTATTCGCAGAAGGCTGCCAGACCGAAGGCTTCACCAATGCTTTCGATGCTCTGAACACTTCCTTCGGCGCACCCGGCTCCTACAATCCTTGGGCTGAGTAAGAAAAGCAATTTTAACTAATCTCGGCTCTGCTCCCCTTATGGGGAGCAGGCCGCAGGACAGGGCTTCTGATTGGAAGCGTGGTGCATACCTGGGAGCTTTGTCCTGCGGCCTGCAATATGCCGCAGCAAAAACAAATGGGAAAGGAAAAAGAAAAATGAAAAAGACTATCTCCATCGTAGCTCTGGTCGTGCTCGTAGCCGCCGTGTCCGTTCTCGGCACTCTGGCCTACCTGACCTCTCAGGATCAAGTTGTGAACACCTTCACCGTCGGTAAGGTCGCCATCACCTTGGACGAGATGAAGGTAACCAATGACGGCAAGCCTGTTGTTCCCGCTGAGCGTGTTAAGACGAATGACTACAAACTTCTCCCCGGCCTCACCTATTCTAAGGATCCTACCGTAACCGTGCTGAAGGGTTCTGAGCGTTCCTATGTTAAGTTGGTTGTGACCGTCAGCAAGGCTTCCGAATCCGATAAGGTTCTTAAGGATTGCGGCACTTCCCTTTCTGAGGTCATTAAGGGTTATGATGCAGCTAATTGGATTCTGAAGGGCAATACTGAGGATAAGGCCGCCAACACCCGCACCTATGAGTTCTGGTATAAAGAGGCCGTAGATGCCAGCGCTGCCGATGTTGAGCTGGATGCTCTGTTTGATCAGATTGTTGTTCCCGGCAACATCACCAATGAGCAGTTGGCTTCTATCAGCGGTCTGAAGATTGACATCGTAGCCTACGCCATTCAGGCTGATGGCTTTGACGATGCCGCCGACGCTTGGGCTGCATTTGCGGAATAAGAAATAAAGTTTGCGTATTCACTGCAAGGTACGCAAATTCGGAAGCAGGTGTGCCTCCAATCGCCCTGGCTTCCCACCCTCCCTTCGGGGAGGGTTTTTTTATGGGTAATTTTGCAGGCGGCAATGGTATTGCCTTACCATGGGGCGAGGGTATATGGGGCTTGCAGAGGGCTGGGGGAGGTGGTATACTAATGTCGAATACCCATACAGGTTGGAGAAAAAATGCGCAGAACCCGTCTCGTTTTCATATTCATATTGTGCCTATTGCCGGTCTTGCTGTCTGCAGGGGTGCTGGCTGAGGAAGTGCCCTTGGAGGTTTCCGTCACCGTGCCCGAAGGGAGAGCGGCCGCCCATCTTCAGGATGAAGACACGTCCACACGGGTGACATTGCGCCGTGGGGAAGAGGTGGAAGCCGTGTTTTCCTCCGGGGATCTGGTCTACTTGGAGATTTTTGACTGCCCGCAGGTGCTGAAGGCCGCCCTTTTGAACGAAAAGGGGGAGGCCTATGAGACCCTGACTCTGGAGAACCCCGGCCACATGGAAGTGCTTGAGGTGCAGGGGGCCAAGGGAATTCGCCTGTGGGCGCCTGAGGAGTCCTTTTCCCTTTCCACCCTGCAGGTATATAAAGAGGGCTTTACGCCTCCTCTTCAAGGGGAGGAGACCGTAGACATGCTGGTGCTTTTGCCCCGAGCGGGGGAGGAGTGGCGGCTTGGTGGGCTTTTGCCCCAATATGCCGGAGAGAACGGCTTAACCGTGGGGGTGGTCTATGCCGCCGAAGGGGACGGGTTTGAGAGCTTTTGTGCTTTATCCGCCCTTGCAGACAGCGGTGTGAAGACCTACCCCGTGTTTTTGGGACTGCGGGACACGGACACGGGGAACTACAAGCAGGCCCTGACGGTGTTAGGCGGGGAGAAGGTACTGCAAAAGAAGCTGGTGGCCCTCCTGCGGGACATGAAGCCCAAAGTGGTGGTGCTTCCCGGGAACGATGGGGACACAGACGGTGCGTATGCGGCGGCTCTGTCCAACGTTATGGAGGCGGCGGTTTCGGCGGCGGCGGATTCTGCCAAGTATCCGGGAACGGAGGCGCACAGGGTGGAGCGGGTATACCGCCTGTCTGACACAGGGGAGATAGTGGTAAGCTGGCAGACCCCCCTGGTGATGTTTGAGGGGCGCACGGCGGCAGAAGCGGCCGGGGCGGCTTATAAAAATTATACGGAAAAGCTGGTCTTCGGCCATAAGGTAGCCGAGGAGACGGGGTTCACCCTTATATACGGAGAAGCCGAGGCGGGGCAGTCCCTCCTTGAGGGCATGGAGACGGGGGGATTCTCTCACTATGCAGAGCCCACCTTTACCCCCGTGCCTACGGATACCCCTGCGCCCACGGACACCCCTGCCCCTACGCAGGCGCCCACCCCCGAGCCCACGGCCAATGCGGCGGTGGAGGAGCAGGAAGAAGAGGACGAAGCCATGAGCATCTGGACGGTGCTGGGGCTGGTACTCTTTATTGCAGGGGCCGTCTGCATCTGCATTGCACTAAAAAATAAAAAGAAATGGGCGGTTTTGCCCCTTGCAGGGGGGATGCTTTGCGCCGCCGTGCTAATCTTCATGGGCAGAGGGAACCCCATACAGGAGACGGGGGAAGCTACGGCCGCTCCCGCCTTTACCCCCACCCCTGCGCCTACGGCGGAACCCACGGCGGAAGCTACCATAGAGCCTATTATAGAGGCTACCGATGCGCCCGCCCCCGAGCCAACGGCGGAGCCTGAGCCCTGGGCGGAGCTGTTTTTGGAGGGGGACGAGGCATTTTTCTCGGACTTTGACGGGGGACATTGGCAGTACAGAAGCGAAAATCTATATATCGACATCCTGCGGGTGAACACGGAGCTGGAGGGCAATGGGCCGCTGGTATACTATGCGGCGGACATCTACATGCGCTCCTACAGCAGTTACCGCTCGGGGGTGCGCAGTTACACGGCGCCGTGGAAGTTTGCCCGTGCCGAAAAGGCGGTGCTGGCCATTACGGGGGACAACCTTGTGGGGGAGGAGAAGGAGCTGAAGGGCTGTCTCATCCGCAAGGGGAAGTTTTATGCCGATTACGGCAAGGCGGACACCATGGTGATTGGGGACAATTTAGACCTGCAGGTATACTATGCGGGGGAAACGGATGGCCAGACTTTGCTGGATCAGGGGGTGCGGGACAGCTACAGCTTCGGCCCAGTTTTGATACGGGACGGGGTCATCAACGAGAACGCGAGCAAGCATCGGGTGGCCAGCAGCAACCCCAGATGCGGCGTAGGCATGGTGGAGCCGGGGCACTGGGTGGCCATTACCACGGACGGACGGCAGGGGGGCTACTCGGTGAGCATTGATTTGATCACCTTTGCCCAGTTGTTCAAGGACAGAGGGTGTACGGCGGCGTACAATCTGGACGGCGGTTCCTCCACGGCCATGGTGTTTATGGGGGATATTTTGAACATTCATGCGGGGCACGGGACTTCGGACGTAATGCGGCCGTGGACGGACGCCCTTATGTGGGGATACAGCCGGGAGGTTCCCACGGTGCAGGAATGGACACAGCACGACGGATACAGGCACTAAAAAAGGGAAAGGGGAAGCATCCATGAAGAAATGGCAGAAGGGACTGCTTATCTGCGGGAGCATCGGGCTGTTGCTGGCCGCGGGGGCCTGGGTATTTTTTAGCCATGTGTGGATGGACGGACAACCTGTTGCCAAGACGGCGGAAGAATGCACCTTGGAGAGCGGGAACATTACCTCCTTGGAGCCTTTGAAGGCCTGCAGAAATTTAAAGACATTGGATGTGCGGGGATGCCCTCTGGAGCCTGAGGAGGTGCTTTCCTTTATGGCGGAGACGGGGTGCAATGTGCGCTGGAGCGTACCTTTGGGGGGAGAACGGTTTGACAGCGGCAGCACGGAGCTGCTCTGCGCCCTGAACGCAGGGGAAGGGGAGCGGCTGGGGTATTTTCCCAATCTGCAGAAGGTGACATTGACGGACTGCAAGGATTATGACGGCCTTGCCCTTTTGCTGGAGCAGGGGACGGGGTATGCCCTGGACTACAGCTTAAAGCTGGGGGAGAGCGTAATAAAGAATACGGACACGGAGGGGGTCATTGCGGGGGCCGCCTTCACGGAACTTGAGGGCGGGCTTGCCTGTTTGCCTGCTTTGATGCGTGCGGATTTGCGGGGATGCGATGTATCCGTAGAGGAGATTTTTGCCCTAAAGGAAGGCTTTTCCGAGAAAGACCTGCTGTTTTGCGTGAAGACGGAAGGCTTGCAAGGGGACACGGATGCAGAAAGCTTGGTGCTTGAAAAGGTGCCTGAGGAGGCGGTCTCGGTGCTGGGGCTGTTTCCGAATTTAAAAAAAGCGGACTTGCGGGGCTGTGAAGGGGCGCAGGAGGCCCTTCCCATGTTGTGGGAGGCCTTTCCTCAGGTGGAGTTTTTGTATGAAGTGACCTTGGGCACAGAGACCCTGACGGGGAACGAGGAAGAGGTGACGGTGGCCCCCGGGACGGACTTTGAGGCGGTCAAGGGCATACTGCCCCTCATGCGGCGCTTAAAGGTGCTGAATTTGCAGGAAAGCGGATACACGCAAGCCCAGTGCCGGGAGCTGGCGGAAGTATGTCCCGAAGGGCAGGTGTATTTTATGCTGGCGTACTGCGGCGCCGAGGTGGACACGAGGGCTGAGGAACTGGACTTTAGCGGCGTTGCCTTGACGGCGGAGCAGGTGGAGGCGGGGCTTTTCTATCTGCGCAATTTAAAGAAGCTGGTGCTGTGCAACTGCGGCATTGAAAATGAGGACATGGGCGCTTTGCGGGAAAAGTATCCCGAGATAGAGTTTGTGTGGACGGTAAAGATGGGGCCTCACGAACTGCGGACGGATGCGGTGTCCTTTTCCACCTTTAACCGCTCCAAGCACATTTCCCCTGCGGATCCCCCTGCCGTGGCGGAGACCAAGCGGCGGACATACCGCCTGACCACGGAGGATATTCAGGTGCTGCAATACTGCACGGAGCTGGAGGGGTTGGATCTGGGGCACAACGACATTGAGGATATTTCCGTGCTGGAGCATTGCAAGAAGCTGCGGTATCTTATTCTGGCGGACAACTATGTGAAGGATATCTCCGTGCTGGGGGAACTGCCGGAGCTTATGTATGTGGAGCTGTTCATGAACGGGATTTCCGATTTAACTCCGCTATCCAAGCTGACGAAACTGTTGGACTTGAATCTGTGCAACAATAAGATAGAGGATTTTTCCCCGCTCTTCGGACTTTCTCAGCTGGAGCGGCTTTGGTACTGGCGCAATCCCGGCAGTGGGGATGCAAGAAAGCAGATTACGGCGGCTCTGCCCGACTGCAAGAGTGTTTATGACTGCAAGGGGGACGATACAGGTATGGGTTGGCGGGAACACGACCGATACTTTGCTATGCGGCGGCTGTTCCTCACCGGACAGGAATGAGGGCGGTTTTAAGAAAACTGAACCAGGGGTGTCTTTTGGCACTGTGCCTGTTTATGGGGACGGTGCTTTTGGCTTGCTCCGAGGGGGAGAAGACTGCGGCAGAACCCCCCAAGTCTGCTGTTGAAAGGGGAGAAACCGCAGAACTGCGCTTTAGCGAAGTGTGCGCTTCCTCCAACAAGGGGGTGCAGTGCGTTTGCGGGAATTATTGCGACTGGGTAGAGCTGTATAACGGGGGCAAGGAAGACTTTTCTCTGGATGGATGGCATTTAAGCGACGATGCAGAAAAGGCGGGGGCTTCGCTGTCAGGCTTTTTTGTACCCGCAGAGGGGTATGTGCTATTGCCCTGCTGTACCTGCGGCAGTTCCAAAAGCGTGAAGCTGGGCATTTCCAAGGGGGGCGAAAGGCTGATTTTAACCAACGGCGAGCGCACCCTTACCCTTGAGATGCCTGCTCTAAACAAAAACGAGTCCTATGCCGCAGACGAGGCGGGGCGCTGGGGATACTGCATTGCGCCAACCCCGGGAAAGGCCAATACCACGGCCTTGCGGGAAAAGCGGCAGTGGGCGGAAGCGTCCATGGCGGGGGTGCATATCAGCGAGATTGACCCCAAAGGGGGCTGGATAGAGCTTTACAACCCCACCCAAGAGGCGGTTTCCCTTGAGGGACTGTATCTCAGCGATGACGGGGAAGATTTATGCGCCTTTGCCCTAAGGGGGACCATGGAGCCAGGGGCGTATGCCCTTATATACGAAGAGGATGGGGGGATACGCTTTGGCCAAGGGGACAGGGTGTATTTGACGAATGCCGCTGACGGCACCAGAGACGAAACGGAGATTCCGGAAGCCCTGGAGGCGGGTGCGTCTCTGGGACGGGACGAGGAGGGTGTTTTGGTGCGCTACCGCCATCCTACCCCGGGAAAAGCCAACGGGAAAGGGTATGCCTTTGAGGAGGCTTTGCCCTGGTTTGAAAGTTCTGGGCTGTATATCAGCGAGGTTTCTGCCGCCGCAGACCCAAAGGGTCTTGGAGGCGACTGGGTGGAGCTGTACAACGGCAGCGAAAGGGAAATAGACCTGACGGGCTGGCATTTGACCGATAAATTGGAGGAACCCAAGCGCTGGGCTCTGAGGGGAACGGTGAAAGCGGGGGAATACCTGCTGGTAAAAGAGGAGAGTTTTTCTCTTTCCGCCTCCGGCGAAACGTTGTATCTATATGACGAAGAAGGCACGCTCATAGACTGTTTCACCTTTGCGGCGCTGGAGCCCGGCGTCACCTGCGGGCGGCTGGGGGAGGATCCTTTTACGGAGCGGGTTCTGTATGATCGGCCCACCCCGGGGAAAGCCAACAGCCAAAGCCGGTACACGGGCTATGCGCCTACGCCCATACTGTCGGAAACGGGGCTGTATCACAAGGCGGCTTTCCCGCTTACCGCAAAGGCGGCGGGGGAGGAAGCGGTGCTTCGCTATACTACCGACGGCAGTGTGCCTACGGAGAAATCCGCCCTATATACGGGGGAAGTAGTCATAGACCGCTCCATGAGCTTTTGCATCCGTGCCTTTGAGGCGGGGAAACTGCCCAGCAGACCTGTGTACGGCCAGTATCTGTTTGAAGAGCCCCACACGGTGCCGGTGGTGTGCCTGAGTGCCGACCCCAAGGAGTTTTCCGCTCTATACAACGTAAAGGAGAAGGAGCAGGTCACGGAGAAGGGGGGCTATTTCAGCTTTTATGAAAAGGACGGCTCCTTGGGCACCGCCTTTCCCTGCGGCATAAAGGCCAAGGGGCGGGGCTCCTTGAGCTTCCCCCAGAAGTCTCTGACCATAAAGCTCAGGGGAAAGTACGGGCAAAAGTCTGCAGGCTATCCCTTCTTTGGGGAGGAGGGGCTGAGCTACTACTCCCTGTGCCTGCGCAGCGGGGGACAGGACATTGACGGCGCCATCATTCGGGACAGCCTGATTTCCCGAGCGGCGGAGGGTCTGCATGTGGACGCCCAGGCGTCCAGACCCGTAGCGGTGTATGTAAACGGAGAGTATTACGGGCTGTACGCTTTGAACGAAGAGATGAACGCCGACTACTTTGTGACCCACTACGGGGCTGTTAAGGAGGCCATGGAGGTCATCAGCCAGAGCCACACGGAAAAAAGCGGGTCGGCGGAAGCCTTTCTGGCCTTGAGGAAGGAAGCCGTCAAGGCTAAAGGGAAAGGGGAGGCCTTTGAAGCCTTCTGCGCACAGGTGGATGTGGAAGCGTTTACGGAGTATGCCGTGATTCAGACGCTGACCGGGAACTCCGATACCATGAACCAGAAGTATGCCTGCTCCGCCGACGGAAAGGTAAGCTGGCGGCCCATTCTCTTTGATTTGGATTTTGCCTACGCCTATCCCAACATGAACACCATGGGGCAATACTTTAAGGACGACGGCTTTAGACCCAGAGAAGACAGCACCCTGCGCATTCAAAACGATATTTACAAGGGACTCTATGCCAATGAAAGCTGGCGGGCGGCTTTTGCGGAGAAGTTCGTGGAGCTTGCCTACGGGGCCTTTGACACGGAGCGCATGCTGGCTCTGGTAGATGAGATGGCGGCGGAGATTCGCCCCGAAATGGAGCGGCAGATTGCACGCTGGGGCATGCATGCTTCCATAGAGGACTGGGAAGCGGAAATCCAAAAGCTCAAAACCATCATTGCCTATAGGCGGGAGACGGCTTTGGGGCAAATGCAGAAGACCTTCGGGCTTACGGACGAAGCACTGAGGGAACTGATTAAAAAATACGGGAGCAAGTGATTTTTCACGGCTCCCATGCCGGCAAAAGATAAAGGAGAAACGGGACGAGATGAAGGGAAAGAGACTGGTGCTGCTGGTGTTGGTGCTGCTGCTGGCGGCCATGCCGGTGCTGGGCGAGGAGAATGAGACGGAAGAGGAAACCGTCAGCCGGGAGGAGGCCTATGCCTCTGCCTACCGCCATGCCATTGCGGAGAACGTGTATGTATGCGACATGAACGATTTTGCCCATGTATACATGGAAAAAGCGCCCCATAAGGAGGTGGCCATGGCCAGCACCACCAAGATTATGACCTGCATGCTGGCACTGGAGCACTGTGAACTGGATGAAATCGTGAAGGTGGATCGGGAGGCGGCCAGCTTGGGAGGCACCAACTCCCTCATGGGGCTGGTGTCCGGGGAAGAGATTACGGTGGAGGAACTGCTGTACGGGCTCATGCTCCCCTCGGGAAACGATGCGGCCCTGGCGCTGGCCATCCATATCAGCGGCTCCGTGGAGGAATTCGTGGCTCTTATGAACCAACGGGCACAGGAACTGGGGCTGTATGAGACGGCCTTTACCAATCCTTCGGGGGTTGCGCGGGATGGCCATTACTCCACGGCCTACGATATGGCCAAGCTCACCCGCTTTGCCATGGGCAATGAGACCTTCCGCACCATTGTTTCTACGGCCAAGCACACCGTTCCCGCCAACGGCAGGCGGAAGGTGAAGCTGGAATTGACCAATCGGAACAAGCTGATTTCCTCCAACCCCAAGTCCTCCACCTATTATGAATATGCCATCGGCGTGAAGACGGGAACCACTTGGAAGGGAAGCAACCTGATTGCGGCGGCGCAGAAGGAGGATGTGGTGCTGATTTGCGTCCAGTTAGGTGCTGTCAAGGGGGAAGACGATACCTATCGGGCCCGTCGGCTGGCGGAGAACGCCAAAGAGATTTTTGAGTACGTATTCAACTATGAGTACGGGTATGCGGAGGCATCGGAGCTGATTGCTCAGCCCATTGCCTATGAAGTGCCGGTAGAAAACTATCGCATTACCGACGAAAAGGAGGGGTGGCTGACCCTGCAGGCAGATATATCCGGAGCAAAGGCCTTCCGTCCCCTGTACGAGATTGAGGCTTTGCGGCAGGGCGGCGCCGTTTTTGAGACGAACTTTATTGTGGAGGAAGCGGAGGCTCCCATTGCGGCGGGGCAGAAGCTGGGCACGGTGGAACTGAGTTATAAAAACCGAGTATGGTTTTCCTGCCCCCTCATTGCAAGCCGAAGCGTGGAGGCCTTCACGGAGGCGGACTTGATCACGCCCACCCCTGCGCCCACGGACACCCCTGCCCCTACGCAAGCGCTTGAGGACACCCCCGCTC
>CAYUHW010000019.1:0-11570 GCA_964444605.1 uncultured Christensenella sp.
AGTTTACTATGAAGGCAGTGCCCTGCCCAACACCAACATCCCCGGTCTCGTCGGCGGCTTTGCAGGGGAGCGGGTCCTTCGTGCCCCCTGCAGCGGACTTTTCTCCCCCGTAAAAGACATCGGTGATGTGGTGAAGGAAGGAGACATCGTGGCTTATGTTCAGGAAGAACCCATACAGGCTACCATTGGCGGCGTCATTCGAGGGCTTCTCCCTGCAGGCGTGCACGTCCATAAGGGCATGAAGTCCGGAGATATTGACCCTCGGTATTGTGCGGAAAACTGCTATACCGTATCAGACAAATCTCTGGCCATCGGCGGCGGAGTGCTGGAGGCCATGCTGTACCTGCAGGCAAAAAAGCAGGGCTTGCGGTAAAAGATTTCACACGCAAATCAACAAATAGATATACTAAAAAACGGATTCCGAAGAATCCGTTTTCTTTGCTTTGATTTACAGGTCGTAATACAGTTCCATTTCCGGTGCAGAGGGAAAACCGTTGACATAGCGGGCTTCCTTGCGGATGGTGGAAATCCAGGTGTCAATCAGCCGCTGAGGGAACACGCCTCCTGCAGTTAAATATTCATGATCCGCTTCCAGAGCATCCAGCGCCTCTTCCAGACTGGTGGGCAGATGGCCAAGAGCTGCCTTCTCCTCGTCGCTAAGGGAAAAGAGGTTGAAATCAAAGGGGCCCCAATTATAGTCCTTGGGATTGATTTTGTTGCGGATGCCGTCCAGCCCCGCCATGAGGATGGCAGCGTAGGCAAAGTAGGGGTTGCAGGTAGCGTCGGGGTTGCGCAGTTCAAAGCGCTTCTTGTCCGGGCTCTTTACATAGGCGGGAATGCGAATAACGGCGCTGCGGTTGGCGCTGGCATAGCCAATGGTCACAGGGGCTTCAAAGCCGGGTACCAGACGCTTATAGGAGTTGGTGGAGGGATTGGTAAAGCCGCACAGGGAGCGGACGTGCTTGAGCAAGCCGCCGATAAAGTACATGGCCGTTTGGGAAAGCTGGGCATAGCCGTTCTCATCATAGAACAGGGGCAGGCCCGCCTTTTTCAAAAGCATATGCACATGCATGCCGTTCCCCGCCTCCCCTCGAATGGGCTTAGGCATGAGGGTAACGGACTTTCCGGCCCGCACGGCGCAGTTGCGCAGAACATACTTGGTACTCATGGTGTCGTCCGCCGCCTTGCAGATTTCCATAAGCTCCGTCTCGATTTCAAGCTGGCCGGAACCGCCCACTTCGTGGTGATGATACTTTACTGGTACTTGGAATTTTTCCAGCTCCAGGCACATGTCGTTGCGCAAATCAAAAGTAATGTCCCGAGGCAGATCCCCGTGGTAACCGTCATGGGAACGGGTGGTAAAACCATTGCTTCCTGCAGTGCCTGCATTCCACTGGGACTCCTTGCAGGAAAGGCGGTAGCCCACGCTGTTGGGAGCAGTCTCATACTCCATGCCGTCCATGAGGGTAAACTCAAACTCGGGGCCTACAATCATTTCATCTGCAATGCCCTCTTCCTGCATGAACTCTACCGCACGGCGAAGGATGTTGCGGGGGTACTGGTCAAAGGGGCGGTTGCTGGGGTGATCGATGACCATAACGTTGCCGATCATGCTCAGGGTGGGTTCCTTTACAAAGGGATCCACCAGCGCCGTCTGAATGTCGGGGATAAAGACCATGTCGCTGTTCTCCACGGCGGCATAACCGTAGTTGGAGCCGTCAAAGCCAATGCCGCTGGTCAGAATGTCCTCCTGGAATCTGGATGCGGGAATGGACAGATGCCGCCACCGCCCGTGCAGGTCAATCATTTTAAAGTCCACAAAGCGAATGCCTTCCCGCTTGATAAAGTCCTGAACTTCCTGAACGTTTTGAAACATGGTTGTCCCTCCTGTTTTTAATCTATGCGAATGCTTCCTTAAGGAAGACGCATTTTTTTGAAAACTGGCTCTTGTTTATTTCTCTCAATTAGATTATAGTTAAAGTCAGAGCAATAGTAAAGAAAATAATGCTCATGGTTTCCAAAAGTTCTGCTCATGGAGGTGACTACTCTGTCCAACAGCAAGTACGCGGCTTTTGCCGCCGCCGTGGAGACCGGCAGTCTCACCAAGGCCGCCGCTCAACTTGGATACACCCAATCCGGGGTTAGCCATCTTATCCGTGCGCTGGAGCAGGAGGTTGGATTTTCCCTCCTCCATCGGCATAAAAACGGGGTACAGCTTACTCCCGAGGGCCAACGGCTCATGCCCTATATCCAGCAGATTCTCACGGCGGAAAAGGACATCCAATGTCTGTGCGAGGAACTGCGCGGGGTCTCCGCAGGGCATATTATTGTGGGCACCTTCTCCAGTGCGGCCATTGCTTGGATGCCGGAGCTGACCAGCCGTTTTTCCGCTCTGCACCCGGGGATTCGCTTGGAAATCCGCAACGATACCTACTCCCCCCTGGAAGAAGCGCTTCTTCGGGATCAGGTGGACTGCGCCTTTGTGCCCGCTCCCTCCAGAGAGGAATTTCTCACCTGGCCCGTGTATCGTGACAGACTTATGGCGGTTATGGAATGCACCAGTCCTCTTGCAGAAAAAAGCAGCCTGACGGCCCAGGAGCTTCGCAATTTGCCCTACATTGTCCCAGCCGAAGGCACCAATTACGATGCGGGAAAACTCTTTTCCTCTGCCGGAGTCTCCCCTGCCATCCGCTTTAATGCAGGGGACGATTACGCCGCTTTGGCCATGGTGAGAAAGGGATTGGGGTTCACCATCCTTCCGGAGCTTCTTCTAAGGGACACACGGGTGGACGGCCTTTGCGCCATTCCCCTATTGCACTCCGAGCGCAAGATTTGCATTGCCGTGAACAAGAGCCGCTTTTTGTCCCCGGCTCTGCAGTCCTTTATAACCTTCGTGCGTGAGACCGTGCCTTCCTTAGGCAATACGGTCCTGCTATAAACCTAACAATACAGCAAAGGAGATAGACTTATGAACCATTTTTCTGCCATTCGTGAAAAGCTGTCCGCCTACGGGCTGGATGCCATCATGCTCACCGAGCAGTATAACCGCTTCTACGCTACCGGCTTCCCCTCCACGGGCACCGACGGCCTGGCTTTGATTACGAAGCATCAGAACTACTACTTTACCGACTCCCGCTACACCGTGGCCGCTGAACGCCATGTGCAGGACGCCGTTATCACCATCATCGGCGGCGGCAAGGGGTACATTCAGTTGGTCAACGAGGTGATTGAGAAGGAAGGCATCGAAACCCTGGGCTTTGACGAAGGGTACATGACCGTTGCCGACTTCAACCGCTATGAAAACAACCTGAAGGCCGCCCTCAAGCCCGCTTCCGCCCTCATGGGTGAACTGCGCATCACCAAGGATCCCGAGGAAATGGAGCGGCTGATCCATGCCCAGCGCATTGCCGAAAAGGCCCTGTCTGAAACCGTGCCCATGATTAAACCCGGCGTCACGGAGAAGGAAGTGGCTTCCTATCTGGTCTACCGTCTGCTGGCCAACGGTGCAGAGAACGTTTCCTTCAACCCCATCGTGGTCTCCGGCGCCAACGGCGCCATGCCCCACGGCTTGCCCAGCGATAAGAAAATCGAAGCCGGCGAGTTCGTCACCATCGATTTCGGCGCCCTGAAGGACGGCTATTGCTCCGATACCACCCGTACCTTTGCCGTAGGCTATGTCACTGATGAAATGAAGAAGGTTTATGACACCGTCCTGCTGGCGCAGACCACCGCCATTGCCGCCACCAAGGCAGGCATGACCGGCAAAGAGATTGACGGTATCGCCCGCAAGATCATTGCCGATGCAGGCTACGGCGAATACTTCGGGCACGGCTACGGCCATGGCGTCGGCGTGGAAATTCACGAAGCCCCCTCCGTCAGCATGCGCAGTGAAATGCCCCTTCCCGCCGGCAGCGTCACCAGTGCTGAGCCCGGCATCTACATTCCCGGAAAATTCGGCGTTCGCATTGAGGACGTGGTGCTGCTCACCGAGGAAGGCACTGAGAACCTGTGCGTCTTCCCCAAGGAACTGACCATTCTCTAAGACCCTTGCAGCGCAAAGGAGACTGCCTAAACAGCAGTCTCCTTTTTGTATACTATAGAGTTTTGATCAGCCCCACAACGTATTGCAGGATTTTAGCGGCATCGGCGGCGGTAATTGCACCGTCTCCGTCCACATCCAGCAGGGACAGCCGCTCATCGGGCAGAGTCTCCAACCCCACAAGGTATCTAAGCAGCCATGCGGCATCCTGGGCCGTCACAATTCCATCCCCGTCCGCATCACCGAGAATGAGCAGCGGCGAAGGTTCGGGAGACGGTGTAGGAACGTCGCTTGGCTCCGGCGAAGCTGAGGGCGACCCTGCGGGCGTTTGCGAGGGAGCCGGAGAATCCGTGGGCTTCGGGGTATCCGTAGGACTTGGAGTCTCTACAGGTGCAGGTGTATCCGTAGGACCTGGAGTCACTATAGGTTCGGGCGTGGCCGTGGGAGTGGAAGTCACTATAGGCTCGGGTGTATCCGTGGGACTTGGAGTCTCCGCAGGTGCAGGTGTATCCGTGGGGGTCGGGGAGTCCACGGGTTCGGGAGTCTCCGCAGGAACAGGAGGCACAGGGGGCTGATTGCCAATCAGTGATGCAGGTACATACCCCACCACTCCGGTAACCAAGTCCATGCATTTATAAAAGCTCCCGCTCTTTTTATATAGGCCCAGTGCGCTTCCTGCAGGCAGGGTGCCGCCGGACTGAGCGGAAGCGGAAGCCGTTTGCCGCAGTTCCGCTGCCTCCTTTAGATATCCCAAGGCAGTAATATTCCCGTTGTGCGCCCCGGTGATTTGGGCTATAATCCCCTCCGGACTCAAATCTTTGTCGGAAGCAAGGATACTGCCGTCTCCACGGGTTAGCTGTCCTCCGGGATAATAAAAGGCCAAAATGTCTACATAGTCATACCCCATAGACGCCATGACGGCGGCGCCTCTGTGGCTAATGCCTACTCGTGGGCCGGAGCTGTTGCCAAAGCACAGCCTCCAGCTTTTTTCTCCCACCTCTGTGACAAAGGATATGGAACCGGTAACGGACAGCGCTCCATTTGTCAGGATGTCGAAAGAAATATCCAAGGTCTTCTCCCCCGCCTCGGTGGCAACAAGCATTTTAAAGCCGTCCTGAGGGGCGTAGGCCGCGGGGTAGCGGGAACTGTTTCCCAGGTTGTTGTAGCCCTCTATGGAGAGAATCTTTGTAATCTCCCCTCCTGCCAGACCCTTCAGATGCGCATATAGGGAATCAGGCATGTTTCGGGGAGTTTCGCCTTCTATAATGACGGTCAAGTTCTTTTCACTACCCAAGAGGTCAAATGGATCGTACTTGCAGGCATAGGCACCTTCATAGGCCGTAGTGCCGCCCCAGCGGTTTTTAGGGGTTAGTATCACGCCGCCGTTGGCTGAGCCGTAGTGGGTTTTGACCGTTTTTCCCTGATACAGCAGAGTCAAGTCCGACACTTCTTCTGCGGCGGAGAGAACCTTCTCAGCATCGGGAAAGTAGCCGTAGTAAAGCTGATCGGAGGTGGTATCCCGCACATCGTAGGCTTTCTTGGGCTTCAATTCCGCCAGAGCAAAGCCCTTGGCCGTCAGCAAGGCCACTTTCAGCAAGTTCTCATCGGCATCCCGCCCCACTTCCGGCACGGCCACGCCGCAGATATATTCCGTCATGGATACGGTGTTCACCGCCCGCACAACCCCGTCTTCGGCATAAAAGGTCATGGAGCCCGTATACTTTCGCACCTTATCCGAAGCCGTGGCCACGGTCGCATACCCGCCCTCAGACACAAGGGACACTTCTCCCACCTCACCGTCCGCTACCAGCATTCCTGCCTCGGAGTGCTTTACGGTCACGGCATTTCCCGAGGCCGTAACGGTAATGGTGCCGTTCTCTACAATAGCCTCTCCGCAGGTATAAGTGCCGAAGAGTTCTAAGGTAAGGCTCTCCTTATTGCCTGTAGACAGCAACACACGCACCTGCTCCTCCTCCCCCTGTACATTGGGGACAGGAAGCAGGGCAAAAAGGAGAAAAGATAACAAACACAGGGATAGAATTCGTTTCATACTCTGTATATACCATGTCAAGGCAAAAAAAGAAAGAGGAAAGGGAATTTATTGACGGAATGTTCTTAAATCCGTCGCAATTCCCTCTCCAAAAGCTGGTATTCCTTATTCCGCCCGATAGCGTCCGATGATGTGCTCCGCCGCCCTTAAGCCATCGATGGCCGCCGAAACGATGCCCCCGGCATAACCCGCCCCTTCGCCTACGGGGTATACTCCCTTGTGGCTTATGGACTGGCCGCCCTCATCCCGCAGAATCCGCAGGGGGGCGCTGGTTCTGGACTCCACGGCGGTCAGCACGGCATCCTCCCTATCATATCCCTTAAGCTGGCGGCCGAAGACCTGCAAGCCTTCCCGTAAGCCTGCCGCCACAAAATCGGGAAGGCAGTCAAAGAGGTTTACTCCATTTACGCCCGGTCTAAAGGTGGGCTTCACTCCGTCAAAGACGGAAGTCTTCCTGCCTCTCAAAAAATCCCCCACACGGGTGGCCGGCGCAAGCCCCTCGCCTCCCCCCAACCGCCATGCGTCCGCTTCCAGCTTCTGCTGAAAGCGCATGCCGTCCAGGGCACCGGTTCCAAAATCTTCGGGAGAGACCTGCACTACCACGGCGGCGTTGGCATTTTCCCCGTCCCGTGCAAAAAAGCTCATGCCGTTGACCACCATCTCTCCCGCCTTTGCGGAGGAGCCAACCACGTAGCCTCCCGGACACATGCAGAAAGTGTATACGCCCCTGTTGCCGCTGCGAGCCGTCAAACGATACTCTGCCGCCCCCAATCTGGGATGTTGGGCAAAGTCACCGTACTGGCTTCTATTGACCATGCTTTGAGGATGCTCTGCCCGCACACCCACGGCAAAGGGCTTGGGCGCCATGGCAAATCCGTGGTCGTATAGATAGGTATAGGTGTCCCGTGCCCCCTGTCCGATGGCCAAAATCAAGGCATCGCAGAGAATCTTTTCCTCCTGCCCCTTATGGCGCAAGGTTACGGTGTGCAAAGTACCCTCTGCCATAGACAGCCCGGTTAAACAGGTTTCAAAGCGAACCTCGCCGCCCATAGAAACAATCTCTTTGCGCAGATTCTGCACCACTTCCCGCAGTTTATCCGTGCCTACATGGGGCTTGCTCAAACGAAGAATCTCCTCCGGGGCACCCGCCCTGCATAGAAGTTCCAGCACCAAATCCCCCCGGCTGTCCTTAGAACGGGAGGTGAGCTTGCCGTCTGAAAAAGCGCCCGCGCCTCCCTCGCCAAAGAGAGGATTGCTTTCAGGGTCAGGAAAGCCAGAGCCCCAGTATGCTTCCACATCCGCTGTCCGATGCTCCATATCCCGTCCCCGCTCCACCACCAGAGGACAGTATCCTTCCTTTGCAAGCAGCCACGCCGCAAAGATGCCGCCGGGGCCAAAACCCGCCACCACAATCCGACCCCGCCGAGGGGCATTTCCGTGAATGAGGGGCGTCTGCTCTTTCTCCTCCACAGCCTCGGCATGAAGTTTCGGATCCTTGAGAAGACGTCTGGCGGCGCCGTCCTCCAAGGTGACAATGCAATGGACGCTGTAGAACAAGTCGTTCTTTTTGCGGGCATCCAGGGACTGGCGCACCACCTTCAGCCCCAGTATATCCCCGGGGCGCAGAGAAAGCTGCTTGGCCGCTCTTGCGCGGAAGCTCTCTTCCGTATCCTCCAGATTCTGCCGCAAAGCAGGAACCAGTATCTGCTTCATAATGTCTCCTTTGTCATATCCATACATGGGAAAAGACCCGGCCCATGGATACAGGGTCGGGCCTTGGATGCGTTGTTTAGGCGAGAATGCCGTTCATTACTTTCCTTCGATGATTTCAATTCTCACCGTGGGCTGCTTCATTTCAAGCATAATGCTTTCGTAGCCATTGATGCTGACCAACTCCAGCACGGGGGTAATTTCGTGGATACCCGCAATGCGTCCAATCAAGTCGGCCGTTGCGGTGATGTTCTCCGCTCCAAGCTGGTTAAGCTGTTTCATCTTGCCTCGGGCAATGACGGTGACAGTGGCGGGAATGTTCTCTCCAAGATGGAAGCCCTCGCTGACTCCGTTCACCTTCAGGGGCACCTGAATCTCCTTCTCCCCTTCCTTTTCGGTAACGGTGACGGTCAGCTTCACCTTGGTACTCTGTCCGCTCTTCAAAGAGACACCCTCGGGCAAAACGATGGTGGTTTCCAGGGTCTGTATGCCGGGGGTTTCCTCCAGCACCACGTTCTCCGTCAGCACTTCCTCCACATCGTTCAGCACCTCAATGTCGCCGTAGATATTGACATAATCGGGCTTGGACTGAACGCTGACTTCATAATATTCTTCGTCTGGCAAGTTAAGCTGAGGCACAACGGGCACCTTCTTCACAGCGGAGATGCTCACATAGACCAGCACGCTGGGCGCGTCCCCTGTGCGGGTGACTACGTTGATTTCTTCCCCTTCGGCGTTAAAGAAGACTACCTTTACCGTCTCGTTGATATCGGAGGTTCTATCCGACAAATCGATGGTGGCCACTGCCCGCACCGCATTTTCCACAAAGCGGGAAGCTCCCTCTACGCTGATGGTGGTGCTGTAGGTTTCGGACAATACCTCATACCCTGCAGGCAAAATTCCCTCATAGACAACCCGAACGGGGACGGTCTTTTTCATCAGCTTGTCCACCTCCACGGTGACGGTGGAGGGAGACACTTCACTTACGGAGCCCAGGTTTCCCTGCACTGTGGCGGATACGGGCAAGCGGAATTTTCCCGGGCCCGTGATGGTAGACAGGCTGGCTCTGCAGTTGATTCTGGACGCATCCAGAGACGCATGGTTGGTAATCTCCGCATTGACGGACACATCCGCCATACCCAAATCCTGATCCACCACAATAAGGTTTCTGGACAGCAAGTCGTTATAGCCTTCCAGAGAAATGGGTACATCGCTGATGTTCTTCGTGCGCACAGGGTTCAGCACCACCAGCACATATGCCCAGAGAAGAACGGCAAATATCAGGGAAATCACCTTGAGACCCAGGTTCCTCGTAAACAGCTTCTTCAAGCTGTCCCAAAGAGAAGCGAAAAAACGTTTTGCCTGCATGTTACTTCCCCTTTCTCATCCGCTTTGTCAGAGGCCGAGCCGCCGTCTGGGGCAAAAACAGGCTCATAAACAAATCCCGAATGGCCTTTTGATCCAAGAAGCGCACCAGCTTCCCATCCCGTGCCATGGAGACGGCACCGGTTTCCTCGCTGACCACCACGACTACGCAGTCGCTGACGGCGGAAACGCCCAAAGCCGCACGATGACGGGTGCCCAGCTCCCTTGCTACGTCCGTTTCCTCAGACAGGGGCAAGAAGCAGGCCGCCGCTACGATGTTGCTTCCCCGGCAGATTACGGCGCCGTCATGAAGGGGTGTGTTGGGCTCAAAAATGTTTTCTACCAAGGGACCGGACAAGATACCCTCGATGGAGGTGCCCGTGGAGATAATGTCGCCGAGACCGGTCTTCTGCTCAAAGACCAGCAGAGCGCCTACACGGCGGCGGGACAGCCGCAGAATGGTGGCCGTCATATCGTCCACCAGCTCCTGCCCCCGCTGGGTACCCGCCTCGGAAATCAGCTTGCCCAACTGCTTGCCGCTACGCCCCAGTTTTTCCAGCACCCGCCGAATTTCGGGAGTGAAAAGAATGAAGAGGATGATGAAAATGGAGCCCGACTGCAGTATGGAGTCCAGCACCCAGCTAATGGTATACATGCTGAGTACCTGACTGACCACGGAGCACACGAACAGCAGCCCTACGCCCTTAAGAACCTCAAAGGCACGGGTCTCCTTGGTCAGCACAATCAGTTCATACAGCAGCACCGCCATAATGAGAATGTCCAGCAGATCATTCCATCCGAACTGGGTCATGCCGCTGCCCAGCGTTTTAAATAATTCGGTGAAATTCAAATTCTTTCGCCTTCCCCTTCTGTTTCCTTTTGTGTCTTTCAGCCGCAGGGCTCAATCTCTGCCCTTTACCAACCTCTATACTACATCATCTGTGAAACAAAATTGTCACCAATCCATGAACACAGTGTGATTTCCTCATTAAAATTTCTTAATCTGCCTTCTTTTCCTTTGGATTCTTTCCATATAGCACCTTTTTTGCAAAGAAGTTCCATAGGAATACAATCACCGCCGCCACGGCCTTGCTGAGCATATAGTGCAATCCCAGCTTGTCCGTAAACAGATACATAAGCAATTCCGTAAGCCCCAGTCCCATAAAGGAGATGAGCAGGAAAATGACCAGTTCTGCCTCCTTACTGACCCGCGCCTTCATACCCGCAAAGGCCAGCACCTTGCTGAGGATATAGTTCACCGTAACCCCCACCAAGAATCCTGCGGCGGCCGCCCAAAGATAGTGCACGCCGCAGCGCTCCACAATCCGCAACACCAAAGCGTCGGCCACAAAGGCAGAACCGCCTACGATGAGATAGCGGCAAAATTGCAGAAGACCGTTTTCCGTAGGCTTATAGAGCAGGGCTCCCCACTTCCAATGAATGAACAGCCGCCAAATCTCCAGAAACTCCTGCTTCATCCCTTACGCCTCTTCCGGTTTGGGGCGATACAAAACAAACTTGCGGCCGATGCACTGGATGATATCCGCTTCCAGCGCTTCCGCCATGCGGTTGGCGCAGGATCTTACATCCTCCTCGCAGGTTTCCAGCACGGACAGCTTCACCAGCTCCCGCTTGTTCAAGGCCGCATCCACCCCCTGCAGAAGGGTTCCGCTGAGGCCGTCCTTGCCCACCTGAAAAATTGCGTCTATGGTATTGGCCTGTTTGCGAAAGGCCGCCCGTTCTTTACCCGTCATGTTTTTCTCTCCTTATATATACTCACATCAATCTACAAAATCAAAGTCCCACTCGCCAAGACGGATGGTGTCCCCTTCCTTGGCGCCCATTTCCCGCAGTGCGGAAATCATGCCGGACTTAATGAGAATCTGCTGGAAGCGGCGCATGCTGGTTTCACTGTTGGGATCTGTGGTGTCCAGCAGTTTCTGAACTTCGCCGCCCTCAATGACATAGGCGCCGTCATCGTCTCTTCTGACGGTAAAGCCGTCTTCATAAGGCTTGCCTTGGTCAATCTCCGTCTCCGCATACACAAGCACCGGAGGCAAAGTGGCCAGAAGTTCGATGACCGCATCCAGCATCTTGTCAAAGCCTTCCCCCGTAGCGGCAGATACGGGGAACAGCTTGTACCCCTTTTCCTCCAGGATTGGGCGCAGACGCTCCAAATTCTCCTCCGCCCCGGGGATATCCATCTTGTTGGCGGCCACAATCTGGGGCAGTTGTCCCAAGGCCTCCGAGAAGCGGTTCAGTTCCCCGTTGATCTTCTCAAAGTCGTCCACTGGATCCCGTCCCTCGGAACCGGATACATCCAGCACATGAATCAGCACCCTTGTGCGCTCAATATGCCGAAGGAAATCATGGCCCAGGCCTGCGCCCTCTGCGGCGCCCTCAATG